>JAIPER010000048.1 GCA_021737115.1 Desulfohalobiaceae bacterium | reverse complement strand
AGAAAGGCTGTCCTCGGATATCGTCCGCTGGATCGAGGCCAGGCCGTGAATACCTCTAATTTTGAATTTATGAACAGTTGGGGAGGAATCGTATGATGTTCTTCTGGATTATTCTCATTATTGCTGCGATAATGCTTTTTAGCTTCTTTTCCGGACAAGACGCTTCTGAAACCGGCAGAGCCGCTTTTGTCACGGAGACGCCGCTCGATGTTCTGAAAGAACGCTATGCCAGGGGTGAGCTGACACAAGCGGAGTTTGTGCGGATGAAAATGGAAATACAATAACTTAAAGTGATTAAAGCCTATGTACAGAAGAACGTTTTTCCGGGTCATGGCTGCCCTGGGAGCGGCCTCGGCTTCAGGGAGCCTCTGGCCGCAGCCTTCTATCGCTGCTTTCGAACCCGATCTGGAGGCCGTACTGACCGCGGCCCCGGACAAGATGCCGCTGTTTCCCGGTCCGCTGACCGGGGTCTGGCGGTACAAAGGAGAAGTGGTCAAGGGCGATCCCGCTCAGCTCCGGGATGTGCCGGACAGCTGGTTGGGTCCGATCTTTCGGGTTCGAAAGGGGCAGCGGGTGCGCATCAGGTTTAAAAACCGCATCCCCCAGGAATCCATCATCCACTGGCACGGGCTGCACGTTCCCCCTGAAGACGACGGCCACCCCAGACTGGCGGTGCCGGGCGGTGAAGACTACATCTACGATTTCAAGATCGCAAACCGGGCCGGGACCTACTGGTATCATCCCCACCCCCACGGCTTGACCGGGAACCAGGTCTACGGCGGGATGGCCGGATTGTTTCTCATCAGCGATCAGGAGGAGCAGGCCCTGGACCTGCCTGCTGGGGAATACGATCTGCCGCTGGTCATTCAGGACCGGACCTTTGCCGCGGACAACCGGCTGGTCTATGTCCAGAATCCCATGCAGCGCATGACCGGATTCCTGGGCGATCGCGTCATGATCAACGGGCGGGCCGACAACGAATATTCGGTCAAGGGTGGGTCTTACAGGCTGCGGATCCTCAACGCCTCCAATTCCCGCCTTCTTCGGCTCGGCTGGAGCGACGGCAGGAATCTCGAGATCCTGGGCACAGACGGCGGCTTGCTGGACAAGCCCCTGGTCGTGCCGGACATCATGCTCGGACCGGCGGAGCGCATCGATCTCTGGGCCGACTTTGCAGACATGCAAAAAAAAGCGAAGGTGTCCCTGCAGAGCCTGCCCTTCAATCCCGGGGGCGGCCCAATGGGCATGATGGCCAATGCATCCCGGCTCCCGATGGGTTCGCAGTACGAACTGGTCCGCTTCCAGGTCACCGAAAAGGGAAAAGGGGAAACCAAACCCCCTGAGCGTCTGGCTTCTCTGGAGCGTCTGGACCCGGAACAGGCCGTGAACAAGGACAATCCCAGACGGTTTTTCCTGGAAATGAACCACATGCAGCCGACCATCAACGGCCGGACCTTCAACATGTCCGAAGTGGCCCCGGATGAAATGGTCCGTCTCGGCACGACCGAGATCTGGGAATTCGTAAACACCGGGGGCATGATGGCCATGCCCCATCCCATGCACATCCACGGCCTGTCCTTCCAGGTCATCGGTCGTTTCGGCGGGCCGGGCTACCGCTTTCTGGACAAGGGCTGGAAGGACTCGGTCCTGGTCATGCCCGGGGAGCGGGTGGCCGTGATCATGCGCTTTCTCGATCACAAGGGGCTGTATCTGTATCACTGCCACAACCTCGAGCACGAGGACCTGGGCATGATGCGCAACTATTTAGTATCCAGTTTGAGCAGGGAAAAAAGAACAACGGCGCAAACTGCAGACCTCTTACAGTCTTTTCAATTATGACAATTAGAAGACATCAAATCCAGAATCCGGGTAAAATGGTCTTTTTATTCCACCCGGATTCTGGATAAAGGAAGACTGCTATGCAAGACAGAGCAGAATCACAGGAGGCGGTCAAGGATCCGGTCTGCGGCATGACCACCGAATCTCCGCAGTCGTATTTCCCTTACGAACATCAGGGGCAGACCTTTTATTTCTGCAGCGAGCACTGCCGGGAGAAGTTCAAGGCAGATCCGGAGAAATATACGTCCGAAGAGACTGCAGCCGAGGGCGAAAGGGCATCCCCTGAACACGAGCCAAAGGCCAAAGGGAATACCTACACCTGCCCCATGCATCCGGAAGTCCGGCAGGAAGGGCCGGGAGACTGTCCCAAATGCGGCATGGCCCTGGAACCGGTCTCCCCCCGGGCACCGGGAGGAAAGAAGGAGTACACCTGCCCCATGCATCCGGAGGTGGTCCAGGACCATCCCGGAGACTGCCCCAAGTGCGGCATGGCCCTGGAGCCCAAAACAGTAGAGCCTGACGAAGAGGAGGAAAACCAGGAATACCTCTTCATGAGGAACCGGTTCTGGGTCTCGGCCGTTCTGACCCTGCCGGTCGTGCTTATCGCCATGCGCGATTTCTTCGGCCTGGGATTTCTGGAGGACGTCTTTGGAAGCACGGCTTTGCACTGGACCGAGTTCGTCCTGACCACCCCGGTGGTCCTCTGGGGAGGCTGGATCTTCTACGTCCGGGCCTGGAAGTCCGTGGCAACCTGGAATCTGAACATGTTTACCTTGATCGGCATGGGCACGGCCGTGGCCTACCTATACAGCGTCATAGCCCTGCTCTTTCCGGGAATATTCCCGCCTTCCTTCCGGTCCGAAGAGGGCACGGTCGGGGTCTATTTCGAGGCTGCGGCAGTCATCATCACCCTCGTCCTGCTCGGTCAGATGCTGGAGCAGCGGGCCCGCAGCCGGACCGGAGCCGCCATCAAGGCCCTTTTGGGCCTGGCCCCCAAGACCGCTCGCCGGATCGAAGAAGACGGCAGCGAACAGGACGTGCCCCTGGAGGACATTCAAGCGGGGGACAAACTCCGGGTCAGGCCCGGGGAGAAGGTGCCGGTGGACGGCAAGATCCTGGAAGGCGGCAGCAACGTGGATGAATCCATGATCACCGGGGAGCCGGTTCCCGTGGAAAAGAAGGAGAACGATTCGGTCATCGGGGCCACGGTCAACGGTAAAGGCTCTCTGGTGATCCGGGCCGAGAAGGTCGGCTCGGATACCGTGCTGGCCCAGATCGTGCAGATGGTGGCCGAGGCCCAGCGGAGCCGGGCCCCCATCCAGAAGCTGGCCGATCTGGTCGCCTCCTGGTTCGTGCCCGCGGTGATCGCCGCGGCCGTCGCCGCCTTTATCGTCTGGTCACTGCTCGGACCTGAGCCGCGCCTGGCCCATGCCCTGATCGCTGCGGTCTCGGTCCTGATCATCGCCTGTCCCTGCGCCCTGGGCCTGGCCACGCCCATGTCCATCATGGTGGCCACCGGCAAGGGGGCCACCTTCGGGGTCTTGTTCAAGGACGCCGAGGCCATCGAGTCCATGCGCATCGTGGATACCCTGGTCGTGGACAAGACCGGGACCCTGACCGAGGGCAAGCCGAAATTGACCGATTGCATTCCTGCAGACGGCTGGAAGGAGGAGGACGTGCTCCAATACGCGGCCGCTTTGGAGCGAAGCAGCGAACATCCCCTGGCCGAGGCCATCGTCTCCGGGGCCGAGGAGCGAAAGGTTGAACCTGGAAAAGCGGAAGGTTTCGAATCCCACACCGGACAAGGTGTTTCGGGAACGGTGGGCGGGAAGAGGGTCCTGCTGGGCAACAAACGGCTGCTCGAGGATTTTGACATCTCAGTCGACGAGCGGCTTGACCGTGAGGCTGAAACCTTTCGTGCCGAAGGCAAAACAGCCATGTTTGTGGCCGTGGACGGCAAAGCGGCCGGGATTCTCAGCGTCTCCGACCCCATCAAGGAGACCACTCCCGGGGCCATCGAAAGGCTCCACGCCGAGGGGATAGAGATCGTGATGCTCACCGGCGACAGCCAGTCCACGGGCAAAGCCGTGGCCGAAAAACTGGGCATCGACAATTTCGTGGCCGAGGTCATGCCCCGGGACAAGGTGGATGCGGTCAAACGTTTCCAGGAACAAGGCAAGGTCGTGGCCATGGCCGGGGACGGGATCAACGACGCCCCGGCCCTGGCCCAGTCCCAGGTGGGCATCGCCATGGGCTCAGGCACGGACGTGGCTATGGAAAGCGCCCGGGTGACCCTGGTCAAGGGAGACCTGCGGGGCATCGTCCGGGCTGTGCTTCTGTCCAAGGCCACGATGCGCAACATCAAGCAGAACCTCTTTTTTGCCTTTGTCTACAACGGCATCGGGGTGCCCATCGCCGCCGGCGTACTCTACCCGGTCTTCGGGCTGCTGCTCTCGCCCATGATAGCGGCTGCGGCCATGAGCTTCAGTTCGGTTTCCGTGATCGGGAATTCCCTGCGTCTCCGGGGCGTGGATATCTGAAATGGATGCTGGATGCTGGAATGAAGAGGCATAGAGCATAGGGCATGGGGCATGGGGAAGAGGGCGGCAGGCGGAGGTCGGAAGCAGAAATGCTGGGAGGCTGGTTTCTGGATACTTGATACTGGATGCTGGATATGGGACAAGGAATAGGACGAGCCAGTATCAAATACGGGCTTCGTACCGATTATACAAGTCTGAGGCTTAACTACCTATAATACTTAAAATGACTTCAAAGTTGGGCACAATATCGAAATTCTAAGCACGAAATTCGAAACAAACTTCAAATGACAAAAATTCAAAATTCAAAACTAAGAAAAAAGGATCAACAACTAATTGCTATTATTTCTGTATTCTTTGAATCTTTGTTTTTGTCATTCGAGATTTTGAATTTCGTGCTTGTTTCGGATTTCGAATTTCGTGCTTCGAATTTAACCAAAAAGAAACATGTGTCAAAAAATGCATGCAAATTTTTAGCTTACGGGAAAGAGCTCTGAACTTATAAGGGCGTGATATTTCAATTTTCTATCTATCGCTGGAGACAGTGGAACTGGAGGCAAGACAATGACGGATGAGAAGAACGACACAACCGAGAAGGAAGGGGAGATGATCATCGGGCCGGGTGTCGAGGGCATGAGCATGGCTACGGCCAAGCTCGAAATTGACAAGGGGTTGCGCAAAGAGCTGGTCTCCAACTATGACATCATTGAACTGGTCAACAAAGGCCGCTACTACACGGCCAAGGCGGCCAGCAAGGACGGGAGCTGGCGGTTTCAGCTGCTTATCGACAAACAGGCCAGAGCCATTCAGGTCATTGATAAAAAGCGGGTCGGCTAGCACTACAGAGAAACTTCAGGTGCAATCATATCTTGTACAGAGCCAGTCATGACTCAAGCGCGTGCCTGTCGGCCCGCAATGCCAGGCTGGAGCCTGGCGATCCCAGCACAAAAATGCTTGTGAGCATAAACTTTCGCTGTAGTGCTATTCCGGACCAGATTTGTTACAGGGTCGGTCCTCTTCGGGACCTGACCCTGCCCAGCTTGGCGCAGGTCGGGCAATAATGGTGCGGTTCCTTGACGTCGGGATGCTGGTGTTCCTGTTCAAGGTCCTGGACATGGTCCAGGAATCTTCTGGTGGCGTAAGTGCGGCCGCAGATCTCGCAGTTGACCAGGTGATGGATCCCGATTTCCTCGCCCCGGATGGAGATGGTCCGGACATTTCCCTTGTCTTCCTGAATGATGGCTCCGGTGGGGCAGATGTTCACACAGGTCCCGCAGCCGAGACACTGACCAGTCTCCGAGGGAACGACATAGGAAATCCCGTCCACCCTGGTCATCTCCAGGGCTCCTGCCCCGATCACTTCCTTGCAGACCCGGACGCAGAGGCGACAGCGGATGCAGCCGTCCGGGATCATTCCGGTGGACAGACCGAACTCGGCCCCGATTCTGTGGATTTTTTCGGCCTGCGGAGCAAGTTTCAGGAGGTTGCCGATGGCCTGATTGCGCAGCTGAAGAATCATGGCGCTTTCCGTGGTGACCTCCATCCCCTCTTTGCATCGGGCTACACAAGAGAGTCTGGGCCGGAAGGATTTGGCCTCTTCCCTGATCTCCACGACGCAGAGCTTGCAGGAGGCCCCGGGCCTCAGCGAGGGGTGGTAGCAGAGATGCGGGACCTTGATCCCGTTCTCCAGAAGTACCGGCAAAAGGCGCTTCCCGCCCTCCGCCTCAATCTCTTGTCCGTTGACGCGTATCGATACCATATGTCCCTCGGTTATGTCCCAGCGCTTGGCCTGCTCCGGTCTGAGGCTCCGGAGCCTCAGACTGGAGAAATGATGCGCAGGCAGTCCTGAGGCAGGCGATAGGTCCCTTTTTCGTCCAGGCTGACCTCGACCAGGTCTTCGGGATCGTTCTTGCTGCTGTCGGGATCGGTTACGATGCCGTGCTGTCCCAACAAGCCGTCCATATATGGCTCCCAGGATTCATCCTCTGATTTTCGGTAGACTTCGACGCGCTGGCCCTGGCGCAAAGACATGACAATTCCTCTTCAGGGTTTTCGGACAAGTATACTGATCCAATTTTGGTTTTTACAACAAAGACTGGCGACCCCAAGGGTCCAGGCACAAATTTCACAAAAAGCTAAGTTGGATCAGTTTAGAAACCTCGTATTTACGACGATCGTAAGTACAGACTTCGTACACCTGTACCAATTATGCAAGTTAACTGCTTAAAAATGATCGATTTGACTTCAAAATTGGACATTTCACAAGTTTGCAGGTTCAGCCCTGCCTCTGACCGCATACGCCCAGTTTGATCAAAAAAGAAACTTTGAGTCACCTCCTCCGTCATTCCGGCGAAGGCCGGAATCCAGACTAAAAAAGTAAGAGCTGGACCCCGGCTTCCGCCGGGGTGACGGACAAAGAAAAATCAAGTTTCATATGTTTTCAAAAAAAAAGCACACCTGCTGAAGAAAAGGGATTCTTCACTCGCAGACTCGTTCAGAATGACAAGCAGAGGTAAACGCTCAATAGTGTTGTTCCTTCGAAGACTCAGGAGGGGTTCTGAGTGAGTCCGCCTGCCCGGTTAAATTTCTTACAAACTTCATCTCATTGGAAAGAGCTCTGAAGTATGACGCACAACTGCTCCCGGTTATTCTTCCGGCGGCTGGATTTCGGCCTGCTGTCTGGCGCTGTGCTGCCGGGCGCACTGCAGACAGATTCGATCATTCTTCAGGGCCGGGCTGATGTCCTTGATCCGCCGGGCGATGAAGTCGTGATACCTGGCCGGCCCGATGACAGCCCCGCAGAGCCGGCAGTGCTCGATCTTCATTCGGTTGAGGACCGTGTTGCAGAGCCTTAGCTCCCGCTCGTCGCCTTTGTCCTGCATCTGCATGGCCCCGGTGGGGCAGTTTTCGGCGCAGGCCCCACACAGGATGCACCGTTCGGCCGTGATGTTCAAGTCCGTTGGTCCGGGCTCATCAAAATCCAGGTAGCCCAGCTGCAGGGCGTCCACCCCCATCTGATCCCGGCAGATGGTCACGCAGCGGCCGCAACGGATGCAGATGTCGCAGCGCAGGCAGCG
Source organism: Desulfohalobiaceae bacterium (assembly GCA_021737115.1). Taxonomy (GTDB): domain Bacteria; phylum Desulfobacterota; class Desulfovibrionia; order Desulfovibrionales; family Desulfothermaceae; genus JAABTT01. The sequence continues at coordinate 7,006 of JAIPER010000048.1, read as the reverse complement.
TTTGGCTTCCTCGGCGGCCCGGTCCTCGTCCAGGCCGAGGTGGACCTGCTGGAAGGTCGTCTTGCGGCGGTCGGTCTTCAGGGTCTGAATTTCCGGACGCTTCAGGCCGGCCTTGACCCCGGCCGGGACCGCAAGAGGATCGAGTTTCTGCCTGCGGACCGGAACCGGAGGCAGGGTCGGCTGGGGGATGTCTTCGAAATAGCGGTGGATGGCCCAGGCGGCCCGCTTGCCGCCTCCGATGGCCTCGACCACTGTGGCCGGACCGGTCACGGCGTCGCCGATGGCAAAGACGCCCTCTTGCCCGGTCTCCATGGTCACGGTGTTGGTCCCGATGGTTCTGCGCCTGGTCCAGCCCAGATCGCCGAAGGCATCCAGACCCTGTGGGTCGATGTCCTGGCCGATGGCCGGTATGACCGCATCGACTTCGATGTCGTGCTCGCTGCCCTTAACCGGGACCGGCCGCTGCCTGCCGGATTCGTCCGGTTCGCTCAACCTGGCCCTTAGGCAGCGGATGCCCGTTACCTCTCCGGATTGGCCTGTGATTTCAGTGGGTATGGTCAAAAAAGTGAAACTCACTCCCTCCTCTTCAGCCTCCATGACTTCCTCTTCATGGGCCGGCATTTCCGAGCGGGTCCGGCGATAGAGGACCATGACCTCTTCACAGCCGAGGCGGATGCAGGTCCTGGCCGCATCGATGGCCACGTTGCCCCCGCCGATGACGGCCACCTTCGGCCCTGGCAGAAATTTCCGGTCCAGGCTGATTTTCTTTAAAAAATCAACGGCCGGGTAGACCTGGGGAAAGTCGGTCTCGCCCGGGATATGGAGCCTGAAGGATTCATGGGCCCCGATGGCCAGGACAAAGGCTGTGAAGCCCTCCTGGCGCAGGTCCTCAAGGCCGACGTCCCGGCCGAGCCTGGTGCTTAGCCGGATCTCCACCCCCAGGCTTTGGATCAGGGCCACTTCCCGGTCGATGACCTCCTGGGGGAGGCGGTAGCGGGGGATGCCGACGAGCATCATGCCCCCGGCCCTGGGCAGGGCCTCGATCAGGGTCACCCGGTATCCCCAGAGGGCCAGGAAGTAGGCCGCGGTCAATCCGCCGGGGCCGGCCCCGATGATGCCTACCTTGCGCCCGTTGTCCGCGGCCTTTTCCGGGTTGCGGTACAGGGACTCGGACATGGCCCGTTCCGCCGCAAACCCCTTGAGGTCCATGATGGCGATGGGCGTATCCATCCTGCCCCGGACGCACATGAACTCGCAGGGATGGGTGCAGACCAGGCCGCAGACCCAGGGAAAGGGATTGTCCCTGCGGATGAGTTCGATGGCTTCCTGGTGCCGGCCCAGGCCGATGAGGGTCAAATAGCCCGGGATGTCGATCCCGGCCGGACAGGCCATCTGGCAGGGGGCCGGGGTGAGCCTGGGGCACTCCCCTCTGGCGCAGGTATGGGTTTCGATGTGGCTCAAAAACTCCTCGCGTTCCTCCCGGATTGTTTCCAGGATGCGCCGGGCTGTTTGCGTGCCTTCGCTGTCGAGGTTTTCCTCCATGATCTGTTCGGCCAGGGATTCGATCTGCTGCAGATTGTTTCCGGTAGCCAGTCCCCGGGCCACATTTTGGCTGAGTCCCAGCACTTCCCGGAGCAGCTGCCTGGACCTGGGGTGGCTGAGCGCTCCGGAGGCCAAACGCTCTTCCAGATAATCGACGCTTTCCGCTACCGGACAAGGGTTCCTGGTCATGGGCTCATTGCCTCGCGGTTTAAGACCTTATTCATTGCTGCTGGCCCGGGCGTGCCGCTCCCGTCTGACCTCCGGGATCTCTTCCGGGGTTCCGAAATGGATGCAGTGCGTGGAGCAAACCGTGGCACAGGCCGGTTTCAGGCCTTGATCGATCCGATCTTTGCACAGGTCGCACTTGACCGTCTTCTTGAGCTCCGGATCCCATTGCGGCGCCCCCCAGGGGCAGGCCGTCATGCAGGCCTTGCAGCCTACGCAGAGGTCATGCTCCACGTAGACGACCCCGTCCTTTGTCCTTTTCTGCATGGCCCCGGTGGGGCAGGCCGCCACGCACCACGGGTTCTCGCAGTGGAAACAGGGCATGAAGGCAAACGACATCCGGGGCAGGTTCCCCACCCACTTCGGTCCGACCGTGACCACCGAACACAGCTTTGGCCCGGTCGTTAAGTTCTTGTTGCTTTTGCAGGCCACTTCGCAGGCCTTGCAGCCGATGCACATCTTCTGGTCTTGAAAGAGATAATATTTACTCATGAGATGAATACTCCGGATTTGATCAGGTTACAACAAACAGCACTTTTATCCAAGGGGCTTGACTCGAACAAAGGTTTCATGCAGTCCCGGACTGCCGCCTACCCGGTCCGTGACGTTCTGCTGGAGCAGGGCGTCGGAGACCCCTTTCTGGAAGGAGCGGGTGGCCTGCTGGGCCTGATGTCCGAAGCCATGGATCAGGAAGACGCATTCCGGATGGATAAAAGGAGTGACCTTGGACTTGAGCCGGCCCGAGCCCTGATCCGAAGCAACCTCCACGAGCTGTCCGTCGCTGATGCCCAGGGCCGCCCCTTTTTGGTCGTTTATCCAGAGGACGTTTTCCGACATGAGCTCATTGAGGTAGGGGTTGTTCTGGGTCGAAACATGGGTGTGCAGGGCGCATCTGCCTTCGATGAGCCTGAACTCGTCCGCTTCTTCCGGGGTTTCGACCGGGGTGTATTCCGGAAAGGATTCATAGCCCGCCTCTTCCAGGAGCGAAGAGACGAATTCGATCTTTCCGGACGGGGTCTTGAATTTCAGGCCGTCTTCCCGGTCCCAGAAGATCTGCTGGCTGGAATAGGAGACAAAGCCCTTGTTTTTGAACTCTTCACGGGTAAAGCCGGTCGGTTCGAGCTGCCAGTCGACGAGTTCCTCCATACTCTCATAGGGGAAATATTGCCCCAGTCCCAGCCGTTTTCCGATCTCCTTGAGGATCATGGCCCCGGACATGGTGTCGAAGCGGGGCTTGACCGCCTGCTGCCTGAGGAACATCTGGGGCTTGAGGCTGTTGGCCTGCTGCACGCAGTCCAGCCGTTCCAGATAGATGGGTTCCGGCAGGATGACATCGGCGTAGGCGGCGATATCGCTGTAGTTGATGTCGATGGCCACCACCAGGTCCAGCTTGTCCAGGGCCTTTCTGGTCAAGGTGGTATCCGGTATGGACATCAGGGGATCGAAGCGGTAGGCGATGAGGCTGGTCAGAGGATAGGGGTCTTCTTCCAAAATCGCAGCCGGCAGCATCTGGCCCACGCCATGGTTGGGATCCGGCAGGGGAAAATCCGGGGTGCCCACCTTGTCGAACCTGAACTCGTCAACACCCGGCAGTTCCTGGTCCGTCAGCTTTCTGGCCGGCTTGCCCCCGGCTTCACCCGGCCCTTTCTTGAAGAACAATCCGCCTGGGGCCTCGATATTGCCCATCAGACAGTTCAGGATGAGGATGGAGCGTCTGAGGTGGATCTCGTTGGTGTAGTGGGCCCCCCGGTATCCATGATGAAAGACGACTCGAGGCCTGTCCTTGCCTGCTTCCCTGGCCAGTTCCCGAATCTCGTCGGCCATGATGCCGGTCTCCGCTTCGGCCCACTCCGGCGTATAGGGCTGGACAAACTCCTGCAGCCGGTCGAAGCCCTGGACCCAGCGCTGCACAAAGTCTTCGTCGTAGAGGTTTTCCTTGATGATGACGTGCATCAGGGCGTAGTTCAAAGCCAGGTCGGTTTTGGGGCGGATCATCCAGAAGCGGTGGGCCTTGGAGGCGGTGACGCTCACCCGGGGGTCGATATAGGTCAGCCTGGCCCCGTTTTCCAGGGCCTTGTTCAGTTGATTCATCGGCTTCAGGGCGATACTCTCATAGATATTCCGGCCATAGAGGATGATCTGTCTGGCATTTTTGTTGTCGGTGTTCAACTGGCCGTCGGTCAAGCCGAACAGGGAACGGCAGGCCGTGTTGACCGACCCCTTGCACAGGGCGTCGTGGGAAAAGTAGTTGGGCGAGCCGATAGCCTTTAAGAAAGTCTTGCTGACATGGCTGGCGAGGTTGGCCCGTTCTCCAAGGACAACGGATCTGCCGCCGTGCTTCTCGATGTTTTTTTTCAGCTTGTCGGCCACATAATCCAGGGCCTCATCCCATTTAACCCGCCGCCATTTGCCCGACCCGCGAGGACCGCTGCGGATCATCGGCCCCTGGACCCGTTCCTGGTCGCCCAGCAGGGCCTTGCCCGCGGCCCCTTTGGGGCAGAGACTGCCCGCGATGTCGGGGACATGGGGACTGCCTTCGATAAAGGCAACCCGGCCTTTTTCCACACTGACCTTAATGGGGCAGCGCACGGTGCACATGAAACAAAGACTGTAAATTTCCTCGGGCATCTGTTCACTCCTTTCTGTTCTAAGGACAATAGCAGTACGATTTAATTTGAAGAGTTACACCAGAAGTTCAGACTTCGGACTAGCGTTTTAATGCCAAATATAAACAAATTGAAACACTTGAATATAAATGCAGTGACTTTAAAATAGGACATAATATCGAAATTCGAAACAAATTCGAATGTCATAAATTCAAAATTCTAAACGCAAGAGTGGATCTAGCTTTAACCGGGAAAAGCTCGGTCCCGGCCCTGGTTGCATCCCAAGATTGTAGCAAAATATATGCCAGTCAGTCCACGAGATTGCGAGAGCCTTTCAGGAAAAAATTGTGTTTTTTTCTCGAAAAATCAGTTTCTTGGGTTTGATATTTTTTTCCGGGATCCGAGGCCGGCTTTGGGCGGAAAGAATAGTGCAATAAAAAATATGCAGTGAATGGTTTTTATTGCACCCTTGTTTTTCTGTAATCAAAGTAGGAAAATCGTCAATTCGGGCCCAGGTGCAAAATTTTTATTGCATTTAACGGCGCAGGCTGACCAAACCTGGAGCGGTTTCGGCCCCGGGTTGAGTTGCGGAGGCATTCTTTCTTAAGTATCTGTTTTTATGTCAGTTATTGCGGTCCGCTGCCGGGCCGCGGTTTCTGACCAGGGCTCGGGCCGGGAGCTGGCACGGGACTTGCTGAAGTTTTTATCGCAGACAGGCCTGAAACCTCCGACCGCCTGCCTGCCGGGTGTTCAGCGAACAGCAAAAAACATATGGGAAACACTATGTTAGAAGTTATTGAAGTCATGTCCTTCACCGTGACCTCTTCCCGGGCCTGGAAGATCGGAAGCAGCATAATGGCCGGGGCCGTTGGTACCTTGATCCTGGCGGTATTCGTCGCAGCCCTGTTTCCAGTACTGCCTCTGACCAAACTGATGCCCTGGTTCATCGCTTTCAATGCCGCCCTGACCGGGTACATGCTCCTGGACAAGACCGGAAGCCGCCTGCATCACAAACGCCTCTTTGCCCTGGGCGCGGGGGTGGGTGTGGTTGTGCTGGTCAGCCTGGCCTGGTTCTTTCTCATGCCCCCGTTCACCGGCCTGGTTCCCATTTCCTGGCAGGACCTCCTGCTCTGGTTCGGGGCGGGAATCTGCTTTTCCGGACTAGGCGGGATACTGGCCATCAAGTACTATCAATTATAAATCTGCCGTTTTGACAGTTTCTAAAACTGTCAAAACGTCAGATTTATAATACCGAAGCACGGATTTTATTTCTTAACGTAAAAGGAGAAATGTGATGAAACGAATGATTACATTGCTGACAACGGTATTCATGTTCCTGGTTTTCGCTACATCCGGTCTAGGCGCTGTTTCAGGTGAAGTTATCTCGGACAGTTACAAGGCCGGAGATGCCGTGACCATCAAGGGCAGCATCGAACCGGGCCAGGACCTGTACCTGGCCGTTTCCCAGAAGGATAAGTTCTCCTTTCAGGAAACGGACGGGGCCCATGAAACCAAGATCTTCAAGACCGTAAGCCAGGAAAAAGGTTTCACGGCCGAGACCGAGATCCCGCCGCTGTATTACCTCCTGACCACCAATCCCGATGCCTACGGGGAGAAAGGGAAGAAGAAGTACGGCGGACCGTCCGTGCTTCTGCCCAAAGGCCAGGGGCTTTACTCCACCACCATGTTTTACTTGAAGGACTCCTTCGGCGATCTCTCGGCGGAGGCCAGAGCCATGCTGGGGCCGATCAAGAGCGAGGAGCAGTGGAATTTTTTCAGATTCGCCAATGAATCCAAGTTCGGGATCAACACCGTGGTCAAGGAGGGCACCAAAGTCGGCAAGGTGGTCATCTTCTCCAAGTCGATCCTCACCGACGAAGACAGCGGAAATTACTGGGACAAGAACACCCACATCGACCTGGACAAGGAAACCGGAGACTTCACAGCCACCTTTCAATCCTACCGCCACACCCCGCCGGATACCGAGTTCGATGTCTATGTCAATGGCGCCCAAACCGACACCTACCTGGTCGAGGGCAACGGGTTCTGGCTGGATAAGGGATTTCGCTACATGAATCCCCTCTGGATCATCATCGGGGCCATCATCGTCGGGACCTACTTTTCCATGATCGGGGCCGCCGGGGGCATGCTCATGGCCGCCTTTCAGGTCCTGGTGGTGCACACTGCCGGTCCGGTGGGCATCAATGCCGCCAATGTCCTCAAGCCTTCCAACATGGCCCTGACCCTGTTCTCCCCCCTGGGATCGTTTTACCGCTATGCCGTAAAAGAGAAGCGGGTGGCCTGGCCAGTCGGCCTCTCCTTCGGGATCGGCATCTTCATCGGCTCCATCTGGCTCGGAAAGTATGTTTCCCAGTACCTGCCGCTGCGGGCCTACAAGGAATGGCTGGCCGTCCTGGTGGTCTTGATGGGCATCCGGACCCTCTTCGAGCTGACCCCCAAGGCCATGGAGAAACGCAAGAACATCAAGGCCATGACCAAGAAGTTCAACGACGAGGTGGCCAAGGCCAAGGCCGAAGGGCGAGCCGCGGAGATGGGCAAGATCGAACCGGTCAAGTCCGGGATCACCGATTACCGCTTCAAGTTCTGGGGCGAAGAGTTCACCATCAACCCCC
>JAIPER010000047.1 GCA_021737115.1 Desulfohalobiaceae bacterium | reverse complement strand
CCTTGCAGTCCATCCAGTTATAGGCCCCGCAGAGACCGGTCCGCTCCGGGCTGACCGTGCAGACGTGGTTCGGGGCGAAGGACTGGCACAGGGTGCAGGAGTAGTAGGTCTCGACATCTTCGTCCCGCATGTTCTCCACCCGCTCGTCGCGCTGCTTGTATTCGCTCCGGGCCCGCTTGGTCAAGGCCTCGACGTCGTCCTTCTTGGTATAAAGGGTGACCTGGACCTTATCCAGGATCTTTCCGAAATCCTGGTGCATTTTGGCGTGCAGGACCACCCCGATGTCCTTTAAGGTAAATCCCTTTTCCACGGCCGGCTTGCCGATCCGGACCCAGGAGATATCCCGCTGCCCGATGTGCATCACACCTTGGATGTAGTTGACCAGGTGATGGATCTGACGCTCCAGGATGGGCTCGAAGTCATCCTGAAACTCCCGTCCGGCGATCTGGACGTAAATGCCCAGGGGGAAGGTCTCCCCCTCTTTGATGTCTGACAGCTCAGGACCGTCGACAATGACCTTGGCGTCTTCAATATCGTTCATATCGGCCATCTTGACCAGCTCGGTGCACTGAGTCTTGCCTCCGCCGGTCTGGGCGTAGAGGTCGGCCTTGCGGATGCGTTCGCCCTCATAGGCCGGTCCAAAGGCGCAGGGGATGTCGATCTCGGTGACCTGGACCTTGAGCCCCCTGATCTCGATGGAGCGCTGCGGCATGTCTTCGTGGGGCACATTGGCTACCACGTGCTCGTAAGTGCAGACTCCGGTGGGCAGGATTTCCGGGATATCCGTGTCGGCGATGGTCGGAAACCCCCAGTTGACGCAGCCGGCCGCGGCCCCGGCCCATTCGGCGTTGACATCGCCCAGGGCATTGACAAAGGCGAATATCCGGTCCTTGTTGTACTTCAGAATCCGTTTGTAGTCACCGGGCTCGATCCCGCCGAAGGCCATGGCCGCACGGTTGGCAAAGCCCAGAGCGAAAATGGCCGAGGAGATTTCCGGGCCGAAGGGAACGATCCGCGTGTTCCAGCCGATCTGGACCCCGGACTCCAGGAGCTGCTCGGCCACCGTGGTCCCGTTCTGGTTGGCCGCCAGAAAGATGTACAGATTCTTGCGCTGGTACTCTTCCACCAGGTTCTTGGCCGTCTCCGCGTCCGGAGCTGAACCGACGATGGCCGCAAATCCCGGGGCGGAACCGTCCACAAACTCCACCCCGCGCTTGCGCATGATGACGTCGTCGGCCGGCCCCATCCAGATCTTGCCGCTGTCTTCGTCGATCTCTTCGGCGCTGGGGAGGTAGATATCCGGATTTTTCAGAATCTTGAGAGCCTCCTGGAGTTCGAAGGCAAACAGCGTGGCCATGCCCGCATCCAGCAGGGGCCCGAGATAGGGCAGGTGGTTCTTGCCCTTGATATGCGGGGGCAGAAGCTTCTTGGCGAAATCCAGTGGTTTTCGCATATCCTCCAGGGTTTCGATCTTGAATCCGGTCAGGGAGTAGATGACCGGCAGGTAGTAGGCGGTGTTGGGGAAACCGACCTTGGTCCCGGCTTCAAAGGTCTCCAGGGCCTGCTGGTATTCCCCTTCGACCTTGGAAACAACGTTATAGCCGCCTTGAATGGCTGCAAACGCGACTAATCTCGACATAAGGTCCTCCTTTTTTGAGGATTATTAACAGTTGCAAGCAATATTGTCAGCAGATCTATCATCTCTCTGCCACGATTCTCTGCCACGATGCTTCATATAGCCTTTAAGAAAAAATTTTGGATTTATGCAGGATAACCAACTCTTGTTCTTTGTCTTAACAATCGAAAATCCAAAATTCTATAGTATCCGTGCATCCGGCCCTATTCTTCCATGGTCCTGCGGTCGTCCATGGACATGAGCACCCGCTCCCTGGCCTTGTCGATGCCGAGCTGGCTCCGCTTCTTGTCGATGTGGGCGATCATCTTCTGAGCCATCTCATACGGATCCACGGCAAAGTCCCATTTGCCCAGATTCTCGTCCTCCAGGCCCTGGAAGAGGTATTCCTTGAATTTCGTCTGTTCGGTCAGGGGGAAGGTCACCCCGAAGATGGTGTACACCCCGGAGGCCACAAAGTACTGGCCGATGGAGATGGCCTTTTCGCTCATCCACTCCGGAGCGGCCCCGGCTACGGGCAAATCGGCGATGCTCTCCCCGAGGCCCCCGGCCTTGACCACGGCCGAGGCCGCGATGAGGATGCGGGAGTTGTCCACGCAGGAGCCGAGTCCCAGGACCGGGGGCATGCCCACGGTCTCGCAGACCTCCTGCAGGCCGCTGCCGGCCATGTAGGCCGCATCCGGAGTCAGCAGGCCGGCCTTGGCCAGGGCGATCTGGGAGCAGCCGGTCTGCAGGACCAGGACGTCGTTCTTGATGAGCTCCTTGACCAGCTCCACGTGCACCCAGTCCTGTTTGACCCTGGGGTTGGTGCAGCCCACGACTCCGGCCACTCCCCGGATGCGTCCGTTGATGATGTTGTCGTTCAACGGCCAGTACGAGCCCCGGAAGGTCCCGCCGAGCATGTACTCGATGTACTCATGGGAAAAACCGTGGATCCCGGCGTTTCGAATATTGGGGATCTCGACCTGGGCGTTGCGGTTCTTGTAGCGGGCAATGGCCTTGACCACGACCTCGTCCGTGCACTTCCGGGGTTCGTCTTCCACGAACTCGATGTGCTGGGCCCCTTCGATCCGGCATCTGGGGTTGGTGGTGAACAGATAGGAGCCGTAGCACTTGGCCACAGGGGCCAGGGCCTGTTTGATGCACTGCACGTCCACGGCCATGGCGTCCACGGCCCCGGTGACCAGGACGGCCTCCGTGGACATGAAGTTTCCGGCGTGAGGGATGCCGTGCCTGGAGAGCATTTCCGCCCCGGAGCAGCACATGCCGCAGAGGTTGATGCCCTTGGCCCCGACTTCCTTGGCCGCCTCGACCATGGCCGGGTCATTGACCGAGACCAGCATGGTCTCGAAGAGGTTGGGCTCGTGTCCGTGGACGATGATGTTGACCATGTCCTCCTTGAGGCAGCCCATGTTCACGTCGGCCTGGACCGGAGTCGGGGTGCCGAAGAGGATGTCCGAGATCTCGGTGGCCACCATGGAGCCTCCCCAGCCGTCGGACAGGGCGGTCCGGCTGAGCTGCTTGGTGATGTTCTTGTAGTCCTGGTCCACCCCCATGTGGCTGCGGTGCATGAGCTCCATGATCTCCCGCATGGCCCCTCTGGGAACGATGCCCTGCTTGCGCCAGGTCTCCAGTGTCTTTTCCGGGACCCGTTTGGCAAAGGGGATCTCCCCTTCCACCTGGGTGTAGGTCCGCTCCAGCTCCTGGTAGAGATCCTTGGCGATCTCGCCCACGCTGCGGTCCTCGGTTTCGATGCCGATGGATTGGGCCACCTGCTCCAGCTTGACCGTGTCCTTGATCTTGTACTCCTTGATATCTCCCTTGACCACCTCCCGGAAGAGATCGAGCATGCTCATGCCGTGGTCGGTGTGGGCCGCACCTCCTGCCGCCACCATCCGGCCGAAGTTCCGGGCCTGGATGGTGTCGATGGTCGCCCCGCAGATCCCGACCTTGCTGTAGGGGTCTTTGGCGTTCAGGCGGCAGGGACCCATGGAACAATGCTTGCAGCAGGCCGAATCAGCCCCGATGGGGCAGGCCTTCATGTCCGCGGCCCGGTCATAGGCGGTTTCCACGCCGTCTCTGCGGGCCTTTCTGAGCATCTGCTCAGTAGCGGAGCAGATGGTCAAGTCCTTGGGATCAACCTCTTTTTTGGCTTTGTCCAGTTTGGTTACTGGCGCCTTTTTCTTTTCTACTTTCTTATCTTCTGCCATGTTGACTCCTTTATAAAACCTCTTGGTTGCCTCTGGGATTGAAGATTGTTGAATACTACGAGATTTATTGCACTCGTTTTACAATACTGTACCCCTTTAGCTGATATCAGTTGCGTATTCATATTCAATATACAATAAGTCAATTATCAATTCTATCAGGCCCTCTTGTGGATCAGGTCCAGATTGTAGACCATTTTGTCGGTTCGTTCCGGCTGTTTCCTGTCCAGGCCGAGATCCGGCATGGGTGTCGGACCGAGCTCTGCTTTTTTCTTCTGATAGGCCTTGCGGATCGCTTCGGCATCGGCCTCCAGCCTGGCATTGATTTCAGCTTCCTTCCCGGCGGTTTTTTCGGTCTCGGAGACCGGCTCTTCCTTTTTCTCCTGTTTGGCCTCGGGTTTGGGCTTTTCTTTTTCCTTCATGGCCTGAACCACTTCCTGGACCGTATCCCTGATGATGGCCTTGAGGTCCTCGGCTCCAAGGGCCGGACCGGCCGCGGGGGCTGCGGCTGCGGCAGGTTCGGGCTTGGCGGGTTCTGGCCTGGCTGCCTCTTCTCTGACCGGTTCCTTGGCCGGTTCGGGCTTCTTGGCCTCTTCCTTCACAGGTTCGGTCTTTTTCTCTTCCGTGGGCGGGGCTTTTTTGGGCGGGGCCTTTTTGGCTTCCTCTTTGATGGTCAGGTCCATTTCCGGAGCCAGGGCCGCATAATCCACTTCCACATCCGGAAGCAGCTTCTTGATGCCGGCCACATCCTCGGCCGTGCCGCCGTCGGCCAGATGGTCGATAAATGAGCGGACCAGGCGCACCGCTTCCGGATGGCGCATGATCAGGATGTTCGATCCGGCCATGAGGTAGGAAACCGCGCCCACGGCCTCCATCATGACGGCCCGACGTTCCGGATCGCCCAGGGTCTGGTCCTCTTCCAGAGGCTGCTTGGCTTCCTTGGATTTCCAGACCTCGTTGGCCACGTTGTTGATGATCGGCAGTTGGAGCTTGTCGTCGCCAAAGGTCATGGCTGCCAGCTTGATTCGCTCCATGACCGAGTAGGAGTACTCCATGCCGTACCCCAAACCGCCCGTGGTCGGGTCGATGATCATCTTGTCCATGCCCAGACCCAGATTCTCGAGGAGGATGTTGATCTGTTTGGCCAGGTTGATGTCGATGGGCGAGGAGGAGATGGCGGTGTGGCCGAAGCCCATGATCGCAGCCCCGATGGATTTGTGGTTGGCGTCTTCCACCGGTCCGATGACAAGATTCTCGTTTTCGAAGCTCTCGGCTATCTTTTTCAGGACCTCACTGTCCTTATCCACGTTGGCGGTGCCCCAGATAACAAGGGGGACGCTGATCGCCTCCAGGACGCTCTTGACCGTTTTCACCGCCTCGTCCGGGCTGGCATTCTTTTCATTGGGATCGGTGGACTTGAGCTGGAGGACAATCATGTCCGCCCCGTACTCGCTGGCGCACTTCTTGGCCCAGGCGGCCGGATCCCCCAAAACGTCCTTGTATGGCTCTCTGGCCGCATCAGGCCATTCCGGAGGCTCCATGTCCCAGACCTCCATGGCGATTTTGGGTTTGTTCCCGATGTCTCCTTCAAACTGATAAAACGGGAGACAGCCTTCACCACCGACCTTGACGGCCCCATCGCCCTTGCCCAGAACAAGTTCCTTGATGCCGCCGGTGTATTTTTCCTTGACCATTTCAAAACCCATATCCACTCCTTCTTGATTCAGGTTTGTGAAAAAAACTGCATTTACTTCAAGATGGATTTCCGGCGCCTCCCTCCCAAATCAGCGGGCACCTCCTGCATTCTTTATATCTCCTTTCACCCTCTGAAGTCTTTTGTACCGGGAAAAAGAATTTCACCCCAGCCGCCTGCCGGTCTGCATCCCGGTCAGGAAAGCGAAAAATCAGCCGTCAAAGGATGAATCAGCAAGAAAAATTTATATTGGCTTAACTGTAAATTAAAGGGTTGTCAACAAACAGGGAGTCGAGGGGTGACCCTCTCCTGATCTTTTAAAAAACCCGCATCTTTTCAAAGTGTTGAATTTAAATAGCGGACTCCCTGTATGCGGCAGGGAAGGGCTCCGGAGCCCGGGCTCGTGATTTTTTTCACGCATTCTTCAGGCTTCCTTCTTCTTGGCCGCGAGTCGTTGGCTCAGCCTGGGAAACTGGTCCGTGTTGGTGTGAGGCAAAAACAGGGAGGCGATGTAATTGTCCATGTAGGACTGTGTTTCCGAGAGCTCGAAGTTGGTCATCTTTTTGGTGACTTTGACGACGTCCCTGCGGATGCGGTTGTTCAGGGAACTCATCTTGGCGCCCATCAGGGAGCCGTTTCCGACATAGGTAATCTTTCCGGGATCCATCTCCGGCAGCAGCCCGATGGTCATGGCCTTTTCCAGGTCCACGAAGCTCCCGAAGCCCCCGGCCACCAGGATTCGCTCCAGATCGGCCACGGACAAGCCAATTTCGCTCAAGAGGGTCGTGCAGCCGCTGTAGATGGCTCCCTTGGCCCTGATCAGATTGTCGATGTCCGGCTCCTGGAGGACCACATCCCGGCCGACCTCTGTTTCTTCGGACCAGACCAGGACATACTCCCAGATCCCTTCGTTTTCCCTGATCCTTTCGGTCTTCAGGTCGCGGTTGAATTTTCCCCGGTTATCGATGATGCCCTCCTCGAACATGACCGCGACCATGGTGATCAGGCCCGAGCCGCAGATTCCGATGGGCTTTTCCTGGCCGATGGTCAGAATCATCGGCTCCAGGGTGACCGGATCCACGGAAAAGTCCTCTATGGCCCCCTTTTCGGCCCTGACCCCGAACTTCATGCCCCCGCCTTCAAAGGCCGGGCCGGCCGAACAGGCGGCGCAGGCCATCCAGTCCTTGTTGCCGATGACGATCTCGGCGTTGGTCCCGATGTCCACGTAGAGCATGATGTCTTCGGAGCGGTACATCAAGGAGCCCATGACCCCGGCCACGATATCCCCGCCCACATAGCTGGAGACCGAAGGGTAGACCAGGGCCAGGACATGATCCCCCAGCTCGATGCCCAGCTCATGGGCCTTGATCGGAGGGAACAGGGTGCAGGCCGGCACGTAGGGAGAGCGCCGGATGTATCTGGGGTTGAGCCTTAGCAAAAGCTGGGTCATGGTCGTGTTCCCGGCCAGGGTAATGGTCGAGATGTCTTCCGGATCCACGGCGGCCTTTTTGATGATCCGTCGAATAACATTGTTAATAGTCTTCAGGACCGCCTGGTTCAATTCCTCCAGCCCGTTGCCCTTTTCCGCATGGACGATGCGGTTGATCACGTCTTCGCCATAGCTCATCTGGGCGTTGAAGTCCCCATACTCGGCCAGGACCTCCCCGCTGTTCAGGTCCAGGATCTGCCCGTAGACGGTGGTCGTGCCCACATCCATGGCCACGGCGAAGTTTCTGGACGTGGTGTCCCCGGCCTGGATATTGATGATACCGGTCTTGCCGTCCTCGTGCACCGGTCTGGCCAGGGTCGTCGTGACCTTGAAGTCTTCCTCCCTGAGGACATCCACCACCTTGCGCAGGACGTAGAAATCGACCTCCAGCCCGTGCTCATGGTGCTGCAGCTTCAAGGCGTTGACCACTCTGGTCACGTCCGAGGAATTGTCCTCGGCAGAGGGCGGGGTCATTTCCAGGTATCTCTGCTCCACCGGGGGCAGGAACAGGCCCTTTTCCTTGAAGTCCTGGAGGTCCACCTGCTGGATATGGGCCTTGCGCCTGGGGGAAGCCGGACGGTTGAGCACTGCCGCGTCCATTTCCGATTCAACCGGGACCCTGATCTGCAGGTCGGTCTGGACCACTGCCTGGCAGGCCAAACGGTAGCCCTTTTCCTGATCCGCCTGGCTCAGCTTCTCATTGATCCCTCCCTCCACCTGCCCTTCTTCCACCAGAACCCGGCACTTGCCGCAGACCCCGGTGCCGCCGCAGGAGGCATTGATATGGACCCCGGCTTCCAGGGCGGCCCGGATCAGGGAGGTGCCTTCTTCGACCTCGATTTCCCGCTCGTGGGGCAAAAACCGTATTCTGGGCATTCAGATTCTCCTTTGTCCGCCTTGCCCCTGCTGATCATATGATCCGCAGGGGCAAAGCGGATATCGGGTTATATTTTATGTTTAGTTTCTTGTTTTCAGTTTCCTGACCACCGAGGGAAAGCGGTTCCGGTCGGTGTGGGGCAGGAACCTGGCCGCGCTGAATTCATTCATGAACTCCTGGTTGACGTTGAGTTCCAGGTAGGTCATCCGATCCCTGGTCCTGGAGACGATATCCAGGGACTCGGGTTCCTGAAGGAGTCGGGTCGCCCCTCCCAGAGAGCTGTTGCCCAGGGTGTGAAAGATCTCCAGGGGCAGATCGGGAAGCATCCCGATGCTGATGGCCGATTCCGGGTCTATGTATTGCCCGAAGGTTCCGGCCACACAAAAGCGGTCCACCTGCTCAAAGGTGAGGCCCACGCTCGCGGTCAGGGTCTCGAGAATGGTATACATGGCCGCTTTGGATCTGATGAGGCTGTCGATTTCCGCCTGGCCGATGAGCAGGTCCTGTCCGTTGCCTGATTGCGAAGCCTGCACCAAGACCAGACAGTCCTGGCCTTCCCGTTTTACAAAACGCTCCGGGTCTTTGTCTGTCACGAACTTCCCCCTGGCATCGAGCAGTCCGCAGATAAAGAGTCCGGCCGCCAGATCGATGAAACCGGAACCGCAGATACCAAGGGGAGGCTGGTTGGAGATGGTCTGGAGATTGAACTCCAGGGTCTGGGCATCGATACCGACCCTCTCGATGATTCCCGGACCTGCCGGCTTGCCGATCTCGCTCACCCCGCCTTCCAGGGCCGGGCCGGCCGCACCGGCGCACCCGATCAGCCAGTCCTTGTTCCCGAGGACCACTTCGGCATTGGTCCCCACATCCACCAGCAAAGAGATCTCATTGCTTTCGTCAAGACCCGCATCCAGGATTCCGGCAAAGAGGTCCCCCCCGAAGTAGCTTCCGGCATTGGGAAAACAGTAGACTGCGGCCAGGGGACCAAGGTCCAGGCCGATCTCGGATGCCCTGCACAGCCCGGGGTCGTTCAGGACCGGGACATAGGGTTCCCTGATCAGCCATCTCGTGTCAAGCCCCAGGAAGAGATGGGTCATGGCAGTATTTCCGGCCAGGGCCAGGTTGCTGATCCGCCTGTGGTCCAATCCGTTTTCCCGGCACAGTTTTTCGATCCCGGCCTGCAGATCCTGGATGAGCATGGTCTGCAGCTCTTGGGTGCCGCCCTTTTGCCCGGCATGATGGATCCTGGTCAGGATATCCGGACCTATCCTGGACTGGGGGTTTCCATGATCAGCCGAAGCAAGGACAGCACCTGTTTCCAGGTCCACTAGCTGCAGCACGTACCTGGTGGTCCCCAGGTCCACGGCCAGCCCCAGCACCGGTTTCGTGCTCCCGGCCGGATCCATCCCGGTGATGAATGTTTTTTCCCGGTCCTGAAACAGGGCCAGCCTCAGTCTGTAGGCAGAGTCCCTGATCATCGCCGGCAGGCTCTGGATGGTCTCCAGATCGACGCAAACCTGTTCCAGACCGCACTCTTGGTGGAGGGACCTCTTCAGACGGTCCAGATCACCGCTGTGATCGTCAAGGCTCGGGGGGGCCGGTTTTATCTCTTTAACCCAACGCGGCATAGCTAATTGCGCCCCAGCAGTGTGAACCAGGTTCCGTCCTGATCCCAGATGTGGACCACCTGCGAGCCAATTTCCTTCAGGATGAGGCGCATCTCCCTGGCCTGAGACCGGAGCAGGCCCGAGAGGATGAACCACTTCTTCTCCGGAAAGCCACTGCCCCGGACCAGTTTCTGCAAGACCTCGAAGTGGATGTTGGCCAAAATCAGATCCGCCTCTGCAGCGATGAAGTCCTCTGCCCGGCCCTGGACTGCGAGCACCTGGTCCTGCAGCTGGTTCAAGACGATGTTTTGCCTGCAGGTGGACACGGCCAGGGGGTTCAGATCCAGGGCCAGAACCAGCTCCAGGCCCAGCCTGACTGCACCGAGGGACAAAAGGCCGCTGCCCGTGCCCAGATCGAGAGCGCTTCGCAGGCCTCTGTCCCGGGTCAGGACCAGGGACAGAGCCTGGAGGCAGTCCCTGGTCGTCTGATGGTTGCCCGCCCCGAAGACCACTCCCGGATTCAGCCGGATCAGGAGGTCGTCCGGTCCATGGGCCGGCGCCTCCTCCCAGGCTGGAACGATCAGCAGCCTGTCTTCCCGGAAGGACCCGATCGGGCCGCCCAGCCAGTCTTCGTAGGTGGTCTGAAAACTGTCTTTAAGCGTCAGCTGTGGAAATCTGGAAACAATATCCTGAACACTGGGCAGGGCCGGTCTGGAAAAGAAGAGAAAGGCGTGCCCGTCTTCTTCCCAGTTTCCGATAAAGGCTGTATCCTGCAGGAAACAATGACGAGGGATCCTCCCCTGGAGGTAGTAGATGAAGAGGTCTTCGGGAGGGCGCAAGGACCGGCTCATTTCCCGTCAAGGATCGAATCAAACAGGGCGAAGGCCGATTGCACGGCCTGGTTGTCCCGGGGGAGTTCAAAGGTCGGGCGACCCTGCAGGTCGTACTCGGCAATGGTCTCATCCGCCATGATGGAGCCGAGCAGCTTCAGGCCGGCCTGATCGATGATTTTTTGGATTTCCTCCGAGGGCTCCTGTCTGACATTGTTCAAGATGAGAAAGGTCTGCCTGGCCCCGATATTCAGATCCCGGGCCAGTCCGGCTATACGCTCCGCGGCCTGCAGGCCCCGTCTGGAAGGATCTGAGACCACCAGCAGGTAGTCGATGTTGCTGGTGGTCAGGCGGCTGATGTGCTCCATGCCGGCCTCGTTGTCCATGACCACGTAGCCGTAATTGACCACCAGTTTGCGCAGGAAATCACTGAGCAGGGTATTGGCCGCGCAGTAACAGCCCTGACCCTCGGGCTGCCCCATGACCACCAGATCAACGTCCTTCTCCTCGATAATGGCTTCTTCCAGCTTCATGGACATGAAGCGGTCCTTGGTCATGCCCGCGGGCACATCCCCTTTTTTCATCTCTTCGCGGACCCCGCCCAGGGTCTGTTCCACAGTAACCCCGAGGACCTCGTTTAAATTGAAGTTTGAATCCGCGTCCACAGCCAGTATCGGTCCCTTGTCCTTTTCAATGAGATATCTGATCAGCATCCCGGCCACAGTGGTCTTGCCCACGCCGCCTTTTCCTGAAAGAGCTATTGATAACGCCATTTCTTCCTCTTTATGAAATTCCAAGTACGAATTTCGGTGTTATGTCCAATCTTGAAGTCATTAAATATTGGATAGTTAAATGTCAGGCCTGCCAGAGGCAGGGCTGACATTCAATCCTGCTTCTGGAACGCGCTTACTATTTGCTCGCAGAGTGCATCTATCCGCTCCCGGTCCTCGAGATCGAGGACCGAAGCCGAGCTCTGCTGCCGCTTCTGTAAAGAGGCCAGCGGGGGGACAACTGCCGCCACCTGCGGCAGGGATTTCCCTTCCGGCAGGACGAAGTTCTCGTCTGTCCTGTTCATGACCAGGGCCTGTTGCTTCAGGCCCAGATCAGTGGCCAGGGAGCTTATCTGAGATGCGGTATTCAAGGCCCTGAGGCTGGGTTCGCTGACCACCACCAGTCCGTCCACCTGTGAGACCGTCCCCCGGCCCAGGTGCTCCACCCCTGCCTCGAGGTCGACCAGGAGATGCTGGGAGGTCTGAAAGACCAGATGGACGAGCAGGGCCTTCAAAAGGGCGTTGGGGGCGCAGCCGCAACCGCTGCCGGCCCCGGCGATGGTCCCCATGACCAGAAGGTGGAGCCCTTCCCGGACTTCCAGGCTCAAACTGTCGATGAGATCGTCCACTCTGGGGTTCAAGTTGATGAATCCCCCGGACCCAACCCGCTCCTGGATCAGATCCTTGTGCTTTACGAGGGGTATCGGGATCTGATCTTCCTCGAGACCCAGGGCGGGGCCCAGGGAAAGAGCGGTGTCCGCATCGACGAGCCAGACATCTTCCCCCTTTCTGGCCAGGTAATCCCCGAGCCAGACCGTCAAGGTCGTTTTGCCCACCCCTCCTTTACCCGCCACAGCCAGTTTCATCAGTGCCTCCTGAAAACGATTCCCGGGGCTCCCAGATTGATGTATCCGGAAATAGGCCCTGTTTTTCACGGAAAAAATCAAGATGTAGTCAAAAAAATAATAAGATGCAAGGGTTGCCTAACTATTTACTATTATTAAACTCTGTACGTATGCCTCGAAAAAAAAGACACCTTCGAGGGAGTCATTCCGGCTTTGTTTTTTGTTCAGGACTGGAAAGGGGTTTCCTGTTCTTGTAATCAGCACTTAAATATTTTATATTTACCGTGTTCAATGCCTAGGCAATCTCAACCCGGGAGGACCGGCCATGCATATCAAGACTGTCGCCACCTTGGGCCCAAGCTGCAACGGACCTGAAATCATGAGGGGGATGGTGGAATCCGGAGTCAGGATCTTCCGGCTCAATTTTTCCCACGCCAGGCCGCATGAGTTCAAGGAAAGCATCACCCTGATCCGGGCCATCGAACAGGATCTGGGAATTCCCCTGACGATAATGGGCGATCTCAGCGGGCCGAAGATCCGGATCGACGAACTGGCAAAGTCTCCGGTGGAGATAGACAAGGGGGAGGATCTCTTTCTCGGGCTTCCGGATACCAGGGACCGGGTTCAGGAAGGGACCTTCGTCGGCCTGAGCATCCCCTCGCTGCTTAAGGGACTGTCCCCCCGGACCGAGGTCGTCTTCAGCGACGGCCTGCTCAGGTGCGTGGTCCGGGAGGTCCTGATCCAGGATCGCCTCTTCAGGCTCGAAGCCCTGACCCAGGGCATACTCACCTCGAACAAAGGCATCCTCTTCCCGGGCAAGGCGGTCTCCCTGGAAACGGTCACCCCCAAGGACCGAAAAGACCTGGAGCAGGGGCTGCAAATGGACATCGACTGTTTCGCCCTGTCCTTTGTCCGCTCGAAGGATGACCTGCTGACGCTCAAGTCGGCCATGCGCCAGGCCGGGCGGGAGGTTCCGGTGATCGCCAAGCTGGAGCGGGGCGAGGCCGTACAGGCCATCGACTCCATTTTGGAAGAGGCAGACGCGGTCATGGTGGCCAGGGGGGACCTGGGCCTGGATTGCCCCATGGAGCAACTGCCGGTCACCCAGAAGAAGCTCATCCGGGCCTGCCGGCATGCCCAGAAACCGGCCATCGTGGCCACCCAGATGCTCCTGTCCATGGTCAAGAGCCCGATGCCGACCAGGGCGGAAGCCACTGACGTGGCCAATGCCATCTACGACGGGGCCGATTGCGTCATGCTCTCGGAGGAGACCGCGGTCGGCAGCTACCCCCTGGAAGCGGTGCGCTTCATCCAGAAGATCGCCCGGGAGACCGAACCCTACTACCTGGAACGCATCGCCGGGCCTTATCCCCCGAAAAAAGGCAAAAATCCGGGAAAGTACCTGGCCTACTCCGCTTGCCTCCTGGCGGACAACACTGAGAGCAAAGGCCTGGTCTGCCACTCCACAACCGGACTGACCGCCCGCTACATCTCCAGCCGCAGGCCGGTCCAGCCGATCTACGCCCTTTCTCCGAACAAGGATGTCGGCAAGCTGCTCAATTTCAACTGGGGGGTCAAACCCGTGTTCTTCGATCCACCCATCTTAAACCACATGGATCGCGTGGAGCATTTTGTCCAGAATTCAAGCCTCTTTGAACCGGGAGACTGCCTGACCCTGACCTCGGGGCAGCCCACCCCCGGGCAGCAGAAGGCCCAGACCAACCAGATCAAGATCTACTACAAATGATTTCGGGCCGGGGGGAAGACCCCCCGGCCCGAAATCATTTCCCTGGTTCATACAGGCACAACGGTTCTTCAGCTAGGTAGTCGTTGTTCATGGTCTGGGCCCTGGCCCGGCAGCCACCGCAGACCTTGTGGTACTCGCAACGGCCGCATTTGCCCTTGTAGCAGGCCTTGTTCCTGAGTTCCAAAAACCTGGGGGAAGCGGCCCAGATATGGGGAAAGCTCTGCTCTCTGATCTGGCCGCAGTCGAGGTCCAGGTAGCCGCAGGGCTGGACCTGACCGGAATGGGAGATGAAACAGAACCCGATGCCGCCGAGGCAGCCCCGGCTGGCCGCCTCCAGTCCGAAGTTTTGAAAGTTGACCGGGATGCCCTCTTCTTTGGCCCGCTGCCTGAGGATACGGAAGTAATGCGGGGCGCAGGTGGCTTTTAAATGCATTCGGGTGGTCTTTTGAAAGTCGTAGAACCAGTTCAGGACCTGTTCATACTCTGTCGCGCTGATGACCTCCTCCCTGATCTCATCGCCCCGGCCGGTGGGCACCAGGAGGAAGATGTGCCAGGCCGCCGCCCCCAGATCCCGGGCCAGGTTGAAGATGTCCCTGAAGCTGTGCAGATTGTCCCTGGTAACGGTGGTGTTGATCTGAAAGGGGAGTCCTCCGGCCCGCAGGTATTCTATGCCCTGCAGGGAGCGCTCAAAGGCCCCCGGGACCCCGCGAAAGCGGTCATGGCTTTCGGCATCCGGTCCGTCCAGAGATATGGAGACCCGCTCC
>JAIPER010000046.1 GCA_021737115.1 Desulfohalobiaceae bacterium | reverse complement strand
GCGGTTTACGACTCGTTCAAGATCAAAGACAGAGTCCAGCCCCTGCCTCAGATTTTGCCGCAGCCCGTCATGGGCATGCAGGAAAGAGACCGCTTCCTGGACCTGGAGGATGGGCTTTAAGTCCCTGAAGGGGTGCCTGAGTCTGAAACGGAGAAAACGGGCGCCCATGGGGGTCTGGGTCTGATTGATCACCTGCCAGAGGGTTCCGGAACCTGTCGACCCGTCGAGACGCTTGAAGAGTTCCAGGTTACGTTCAGTTACCTCGTCCAGGATCAAGTGCCTTTTCAGCTGCAGGGGCTTGAAAACAGGGAGGTGGTTCAAGTCCTTCTTCTGGGTCTGGCGGAGGTAGGTCAAAAGCGCCCCGCAACACTGAACCAGGGCGGGTTTGTTTTCGAGGTCCAGGGGTTCCAGACTGCTTACTCCCTGAACAGACAACAGGTCCTCCCTGGCCCGTTTGAAATCGAAAAACGGATTGAAGGAAACCCGGGTCAACCTGGAGGTCAGCTCGGAAAACTGTTTGGGCACGGTCTGTCCTTCCGGGCAGAGGATTTCGCTGGCCTCGAGCTTTACAAGCCACTGCCAGACTTCCCCTTCGCTGCTGGAGGCCAGGCCGCTCCACTTGCCTGTGGAGAAGTCTATCCAGGCCAGCCCGCCCCGGGATCTGGATGAGTCGAAGTACAGGGCGCAGAGGTAATTCTGATCCTGGTTCCTGAGATTGGAATCTTCGACCACGGTACCCGGGGAGAGAATCCTGGTCACGGCCCTTTTGACCAAGCCCTTGGCCTGTCTGGGATCTTCAACCTGATCGCAGATGACGATCTTGTAGTTTTTCGATAAAAGCTGCCTGGTGTACTCCAGAAGGGCGTGGTAAGGGATTCCGCACATCGGGACCTTGTTTTCCTGATTCGGGTTTCGTGAGGTCAGGGCTATCTGGAGTTCGCGGGCGGCTTTTTCCGCGTCTTCAAAAAACAGTTCATAGAAGTCACCCATGCGGAAAAACAGCAATCCATCGGGATGCTCTTCCTTGATCTGCAGGTACTGCTGCAGCATTGGAGTGAGCTTGGTGCTTTTCATTTTTTGACAGTCTTTAGAAAGGAGATGGAATGCCAGCTCCGGCATTTGGGACAGGTAAAAAATATCTGTTCCAGGGTCAGACCGCACTGCCTGCAGATAAATTTCTTGGCCTGTCTGGTCCAGTTCACGATTTGTTCCAAATGTTGCCTGTACTCCGGGATCAGGGTCTGCTCCCCCATCTGCAGGGAGAGCAGCTCCACCCTGGCCGGCCAGAAACCGGGGTCCATGCTGCAGCAGGATTTAAGAGAGGCCACGGCCTGATCCTGGTTGCCGAGCTTGGTCTGGATCCAGGCCCCATAATAGACTAAAAGCAGATCCGGGGGCTGTCTGGAGATGACCTGCTGAATTTTTTGGCCGGCTTCCGGGGCAAGGATCGGTTTGAAGTGGTCCTGGGAGCCCCTGGCCCGATAGAGGTGCCTGATCAGGGACTCCAGGAGCAGGAAATGCAGGTCGGGATCGATTTTTTTCAGGCCCTTTTGAAATCCTGCAGCCAGTCCGTCCCAGTCGGAGTCTTCATAGGCCAGGATCATTTTTTCGGCCCAGGCCTCCACCGAACCCGGGTAGACGCGGATGGCCCGGTTCAGCCAGGAACGGCAGTTGCCGGTGTGTCCTTTGTGCCAGGACTTTTTTCCCTCCTGGACCAAATAATGGGCCTGGGGGATGGGTTTTCCCAGTTTGCCGTATAAATCCGCGGCCTGTTCGTACTTGTGGTCCGCAGCTGCCAGGAGGGCCAGTTCCTCTAAGAGGGCGGGCTCTTCTCCGATAAACTCCCTGGTCTGCTCAAAGGCCTTTCTGGCCCGCTCCAGGAAGCCGGAGCGCCTGTAATCGAGTCCCAGTTCAAACAGGGCCCGGGCCTTGAATTCGGATTTGAGATTCGGCCGGACAATGAGATTGTGCCGCATCTGAATGGCCCGTTCCAGCTCTCCCTGGGAACGGTACAGGTTGCCCAGCGCCAGGTATATCTCTACGGCATCCGGGTTGTTCTTGACGGCCTGGCTCAGATCTGAAATGGCCGACAGGGTGTCCTTGGAAGGCGGAGAATACCCCTTTGTCTGGGTGAACAGCGATTGTCTGGCCCTGTTCTTCCTGGCAAAGGGTAGCCAGTCAGCGAGTCGAGGCACAAAAAAACTTGGCATGAGAGAATCGTTGGCTACTCCCTGGTTTCGTTGGCAGCCGGTTGATTTTCCAGAGGCAGCGTCCGCAGGGAGTTGATTTCCTGTTCCAGACTTTTGACCCGGGCCTTGTACCATTTGAGCTCTCGGCCCTGCCTGAATTTGTCCAGAAAAAAGTAGATCAGACTGACCAGGACCCCGATGCCGAAAGCCAGGAGGATAAAGAGGTAGATCGGGATGGGGGAAGAACTCCAGTTTATTCCAAGAAAGTTGAATTGAAGGGTGATGGTGGTGTTTATGAACTGGGTGTTTTGCATGAAGAAGATGATGCCGAAGAGAAAAAGCAAGACCACGACAAGGACTTTCGCATAACGCATTGACGGCTCCTTTATTCAGTTTTCCCCAGGGAAAATTGAATATTCGTTTTTCAAAATATCCCGGGCCAGGGACAGTTACAACGACTTACTTCAGTATAAGCCTTTAAAATAACGAAATATATTTAATTGCTTAAAATTTGGACTTTGATGAAGTTTCCAAAAGGCCGGACCGACCCTCCCCCGACCCCTACCTGGCCAGGGAGGGGAGTTTCGGATTCAGTGCGACAGCTGGCTGACGGACCGACCAGAATTTATCGATTTCAAAAAATCAAACACTTACGTGAAGTTTCATGCGAGGAAAGACAAATTCATATTTTTTCATATACTGATCCAATTTGGGTTTTGACAACAAAGACTGGTTACCCCAAGGCTCCAGGACCAAATTTCACAAAAAGCTAAGTTGGATCAGTATAGAAGGGTTTCAACCGGTCATACACCGAGTGCAGATGCTCCGGGAGGACCATGGTTTCGCTGAAAACGGCCATGAAGGAGTGGTCTCCGTTCCAGCGCGGCACGAGATGGAAGTGCAGGTGCGCTTCGATCCCGGCCCCGGCCGCCTCTCCGATATTCAAACCGATGTTCACGCCGTCGGGTTGAAAGGCCTCCTTGACGATCCTGGTGGATTCCTGAAGCAGATCCATGGTCTCCCGGTGTTCTTCCGGTTTCAATTCCGTGAGGCAGGAGACGTGCCTGAAGGGGGTGACCATCAGGTGCCCGTTGCTGTAGGGGAAGGCATTCAGGATCACGAAATTGAACCTGCCCCGGAAGAGAATATAGCGTTCCCGGTCTTCTGCCGTTGTCTGCGGGAGACAGAAGATGCATTCGTCGGGTTTGGGGCCCAGAATGTATTCAATTCTCCAGGGGGCCCAGAGTCTGTCCATGTGAATTTCGCTCCTTTAAACGTAGGGACGTCATATGCCAAAGCTGGTTTCGCCCGCAACTCAAAGGTTCCAGGTTCACCGTTCACGGTTAAGAAAAAGAAAAAAGCCTTTGGGGCAATGCATTTTCTTGTTTTTTATAACAGTGATTATAGAATCCTCCGGATTTCTCCAAGGACTTCCTCAGGGTCATTGACCTGAATGAGTCCGGGGAGCTGCGGCCAGGTCCCCAGCCCGAGGACCGTGCGGTCGATTTTTTTTGGCCAGTCCGATTTCAGAAAGGGTACCATAGCCTCCGGCCACGGCAACTGTCAACGCACCGTTTAGAATCACCAGATAGTTTCGCATCGGTCCCAGTCCGGTGGCCAGGGCATGAGTGCAGTAGCGGTTAGCCTCAAGAGGGTCGGTTCCCGGAAGGATGCCGATAGAATACCCGTTTGCCGCGGCGGCTCCCTTACAGACGGATTCCATGACCCCGCCCAGACCGCCGCAGACGATACCGAAGCCCGCCCCGGCCAAAAGCAGCCCGAGGCGTTCGGCTTGTCTCGATACTTCCTCGCTGCATCGGCCCGAGCCAATGACGGAAATGCGTGGCCTGTCTGAGCTCTTCATATACTGATCCAATTTTGGTTTTATACTGATCCAATTTAGCTTTTGGTGAAATTTGGGCCTGGAGCCTTGGGGTCGCCAGTCTTTGTTGTAAAAACCAAAATTGGATCAGTATAACGTGTCTTATGTTTTTATCTCGATCAAACCGGACTTTTCTGCCGGCCAGAGTTGGCGCTAACTCCGAACCTCCCCTCCCTGGTCAGGAAGGAAAACTAAAATCGCAATATTTCAGAATGATATGTAAGATAATAGATAGTTTGCACTATCTTGCGTACCTTCAGTTCTTCAGATGCCTCAATCTTTTGTCCGTCACCCCGGCGGAGGCCGGGGTCCAGCTCTTACCTTTTCAGTCTGGATTCCGGCCTTCGCCGGAATGACGGAGGAGGTGACTCAAAGTTTCTTTTTTGATCAAACTGGGCGTCTATGGCCAGAGGCAGGACTGACCACTGACTTCTCTCTTCAGTCCCCTCTCTTCTCTCCCACGCCCCTCTTCCTGACCACTGACCACTGACCTCTGACCACTGTCTTCTTCCCCATTCCCTATGCTCCATGCCCCATGCTCTCTGCTCTTCTCCCTATGCCTCCTGCCCCACGGATTCGATCAACTTCCTGGCCAGCTCGATCTGCTGATTTTTGTCAGGAGCCTGCCCATCCAGCTTGGCGGTGAGGATCAGGTTGAGAATCCTGTTGTAAGCCGGGCCGGGGGACAGGCCCAGTGCTTTTAAGTCCTTGCCGCTTATGTCGATTTTGGTGTCTTTGAGCTGGCTCAGATACATGGAGATATGCTTTCGGGTATGTTCTTTGCGTGAAGAAGCCATTAAAAAGAGAACCCCTTCCAAGGGGAGGTTGTGCAGGATGAAATAGATCCTGCTCACGGCTTCCTGATTTTTTTGCCACCAGAAGAGACTGTCCCTGGCTTTCTGGATGTCTTTTTTCAGCTGGATAAAGAACATTTCAAGTTTCCCCGGGAAATCAAGCCTCTTGGCCACGTGGTGGATCTGTTCCTGTTTGCTGACGAGCAGAAGCCCCAGGAAAAAAACCTTCCATCTTTCCGGCTTTGGCTCCAGGTAGAGGAGGTCATACCAATCCAGGACCTTTTCTATCTTTTCAAGGAGTTTTTCTTTTTGAGTGGTCAATTGAAAGTCAGGGTGTATGGCCGTGAGGAGGTTGAACTCCTGCATTCGCTGCAGGCAGGGCAGAGGGCTCTCTTCAGCCATGATCAGCTTTAATTCCTGAAATATCCTCTTGCCGGAGAGCTTGTGGAATAAATTCAGCTGCAGGGCGTTCTTGATCAGCCGTTTGGTCTGAGAACCGATTTGGAAATTGAAGCGCTGCTCGAAACGAATGGCCCTGAGTATCCGGGTGGGGTCTTCCACAAAGCTCAGGGAGTGCAGGACCCGGATGTTTTTTTCCTTCAGGTCTCTCTGCCCCCCGAAAAAGTCCACCAGCCTGCCGAAATTCTGGGGGTTGATCTCCACGGCCAGGGCGTTGATGCTGAAGTCTCTGCGCAGGAGGTCCATCTTGATCGAGGACAGTTCTACTGTGGGCAGGGCTGCAGGGTGTTCATAGTATTCCAGGCGGGCCGTGGCCACATCGATCCGGTGTTTGTCGGGTAGGATGACCACGGCTGTCTGGAATTTCCTGTGGGAGCGAAGCCGTCCACCCAGTTGTTCGGCCAGCTGTTTCGCGAAGCTGATGCCGTCCCCTTCCACCACCAGATCGATATCCAGGTTGGTGCTGTGCAAAAGGATGTCCCGGACAAAGCCGCCCACTGCATAGACCTTGTACCCTTTTTGCCGCCCCAGTTCCCCGGCCTGCAGGAGCAGGTCATAGATGCCCGGGGGGAGCCGGTTTCGGAGCAGGGTCTTGATATTTCTCTCCCGGCTTCCTCCGGGGGTCAGGGATTCAGGGATCCTGGCCGGTTCTTCGATGAGAGTCTTGATGAGGTCCGTTCTGGTGATCACTCCCAGAATATCGCGGTCGGCCACGACAGGTACCAGACGCTGTCCCTGGTTGATGATGATTTCGATCACGGTGTAAAGGCTTTCCGAGGGCTTGACGGTATGCACATTGCCGAGCATGTATTCCTGGACGGCAAATTCTCCCAGGCCGTGGGTCTGGGCCTTGTCCGCCAGCTGGTGCTCGAGTATTCCCTGGCAATGCAGACTGTCTTTCGCGACAACCGGGATGGCCTTGAGGCCATACCGGGTCATGACCTCACTGGCCTGGGCAATGGTCCGGTCCTGCTCAATGACCACCGGAGGGCTGGACATCAGGGAATTGACGGTGATCTGGGGATTGATGTGGCTGTACAAGAGACCGAAGAGTTCGTCCTGAATCTCGGCCAGGGTCTTGTTCTTGGCGGTGGCCGAGGCTGCGTAGGGGTGCCCGCCTCCGCCGAGGGAGGCACAGATCTTGCCGGCATCGACCTCGGGAATCCGGCTTCTGGCCACGATATGGACCCGGTCCTGCATTCGGGCCAGGGCGAAAAGGACCCGGATGTTTTCGATCTCCATCATCTTGTGCACCAGCAGGGCAAAGTCTCGAACGTAAGTTTTGGTGGTTATGCTGGTCAGGCAGATCTCCACGTCGTTGATGTTGTGGGTCGAGGCGGCTTCCAGGAGTTCATTCAGGATGGAGACCTGTTCCGCGGAAAGCTCGCGGTGCATGAAGTCTGCGATAAAATCCAGATCCATGCCTTTTTTCCTGAGCCAGGCGGCCGCTTCCAGGTCCTGTTCCGTGGTGGAGGCGAAAGTGAAGGAGCCGGTGTCCTCATACAGGCCGAGCCCTATGATGGTCGCCTCTTCCGGATTGAGGTCGAGGCCCTTCTCCCTGATCAGGGAGATGAGGATGGCTGCGGTGGACCCCCAGGGCAGGACCGTGGACGAAGCGGCCTGGAGATCGTCATCGGATTCGGGATGGTGATCGAAGACGTGGATTTGGATTCCCTCTTTCCGAAGAAGGGGGATCAAATGGGGAACTCTGGATTTTTGTCTGGTATCGCAGATAACGATGGTCTGGACCGATTCCGGATCGATATCTTTCATGGAATAGAAGTTGAAGAGGTAGGTGGCGCTCTGAATGAAGAAGTCGCGCAAACCCTGTTCCTGGGAACCGGGAAAGACAAAGACCCCGTCGGGGTAAAGCTTGCCGGCGGCCACCATCGAGGACAGGCAGTCGAAATCAGCGTTGTTGTGGGCCGTGATGATGGTCCGGGCTTTGATCAAGTTCTTCATGGTTTGAAGATCCGTGGATTAAATTTTCAATTTTTTTGTACAAATATCTCTTGCCTGATAAATGCGGAGCCAGGAATTCGAGTTTCGAGTGCAGGATTGCTCAGTGCTTTGCCCGGGGGTGATATTTCCTGTGGATCTCTATCAGTTTCTCTCTCTGAACATGGGTGTAGATCTCAGTGGTGCTGATGTCCTCATGGCCCAGGAGGATCTGCAGGGTCCGCAGATCGGCCCCGCCCTCCAGGAGATGAGTGGCAAAGGAGTGTCGCAGGGTGTGGGGGGAAATGCGGCGCTTGATTCCAGCCTGCAGGGCGTAGCGTTTGATCATTTTCCAGATCCCCTGACGGGAAAGTCCCTGCCCGGAGCGATTGAGAAAGACGAGATCGGTTTTCGGGGAAAAAGCCTCCCTCCAGCCCTGTAAATACCTGGTCAAGTAATCCTGGGCCTGCATATGGGTCGGGACCAGGCGCTCTTTGCTGCCCTTGCCCCAGATCCGCAGGACCCCGGCCTGGGGATCGAAGTCGAGAGGACGCAGCGTGCAGATTTCGGAAACCCTCAATCCGGATCCATACATGAGCTCCATGATGGTCCGGTCTCGAAAGCCGAGTTTTGTGCTGCATTCGGGCTGCTGCAGCATCGACTCCATTTCAGGCAAAGACAGAACTTCGGGAAGTCCCTGCTGCAGCTTGGGGCTGTCCAGGAGACGGGCCGGGTTGCTGTCTGCCTTGGATTGTTCACAGAGGAAATCGAAAAAAGTCTTGATGCTCGAGAGGTGCCTGGCCAGGGAGCGGTTGGTAAGCCCTTTCTGGTTCAGGGATATCATGTGTAAAAACAGGGTTTGTTCATTGATATCCATCAGGGTCCCTCTGCGTTCACGCAGGAAAAGAAGCAGGGCTTTCAAGTCCTGGGAGCAGGCCGAGACGCTGTTTTCGCTTAAGCCCTTGACCACGAGGAGATGGTGCAGATAGGAGTCCACGAGGGGATGGCTGAAATCCCGCTGTTGGTCACTGGTCATATCTTGTGTCTGAAACGGCATGAGGCTGCTTGAATTTATAGGATTGCTTTTTGGTTGTATAGCTTTTATATTATCCAGGTTTGCCTCTTCGAGTTCAACAACCAGAACTTAAAGGCCAGCCGTTTATCATCATAGATATTAAATGCTTATATGCCAGCACCGCCAGAGGCAGGGCTGACGTCTGTTTCAAATAAGCTCTGACTCGAATGTATTCCAAGTATTTCCAGTTGTCATGTCTGCAGACAGTGTCTTGAAGACGAGAACGCGAGGTTTTTTTGATTTTCCCGCATGAGCCATTGCAGCAGGAAAGGGGCACTGTTCCGGTCTGCATAGGGCTCGGTTCCAACCTGGGAGACCGTGAGCACAATCTGGATCAGGCCGGGAAGCTGCTCCTGAAGATCCCGGGGGTGAGCTCCGGCAGGCTGTCCTCAATATACTACACAGAACCCCAGGGGGTCAAAGAGCAAGCCTGGTTCGCCAATCAGGTGGCCGAAGTCCATTGCCCTGACTCCTGGTCTCCGGTTGCTTTTGTCCACAGGCTCCTGCAGATCGAGGCTTTTCTCGGCAGAACAAGAGATATCCGCTGGGGCCCCCGGATCATTGACCTGGATCTTCTGTTGTGGGGGGACTTTAGACTGGAGTCAACCGAGGCAACCGTGCCCCATCCCAGAATGACCGAACGGGCCTTTGTCCTTATTCCTCTGCTGGAAATACGGCCTGATATCAGTCTTCCCGGAGGAAGGCCGCTGAAGGAGCATTTGAGAGCCCTGGATTATTCCCTGGACGGGGCGGACATCAGACAGGCTTAGATGTTTGGCTGCTGTGCTGCACCACGCTCAATTTCAGAGTTCTTTCCCGTACTCCAAAGTTTGGATATTTTTTTGGACAAATATCTGGGTACGTAAACTTTAAGCATCAAAACACCGATACAAAGCCTGAAATAGTCGAGGTCTGAACTTATGCTGAAAATTCTCATTTTCTTAGTTGCCGGGTTTTTATTGTACAAGATGATCATGGGGGACCGGGGCAAAAAACTTGCCGATCAGAAGGAAAAGGAAAAAGAAGTTGAAGAATCCGGAGAGATGGTCAAAGATCCGGTCTGCGGGACTTATGTCTCCAGCGACAGCGGGATTCGGGTCAAGGAAGGCAACCAGATCTACAGGTTCTGCAGCTACGAGTGCCGGGACAAGTTCATACAAGATCGTCAGAACACATAGGCGCTGACGATCCTGGTCGAAACAATATCTTCACTGTTCATCCTCAAATGAAAAGGAGCGATTCGTGGCTGTATACATCGCAAATCACCCCCTGGTGCGGCACAAGCTGGGTGTTATCCGCAGAGACGACTTAAGCACCAAGAAGTTTCGGGAACTTGCCTCAGAGTTGGCCAGGTTGTTGACCTATGAGGCGACCAAGGACCTCGAAACCGAGGAGCATGTCGTGCAGGGCTGGGCCGGACCGGTTCAGGTGGAGAAGATCAAGGGGAAGAAAGTGACCGTGGTCCCGATCCTGCGGGCCGGAATGGGCATGCTCGACGGGGCATTGGACCTCATCCCGGGGGCCAAGGTCAGTGTGGTCGGTCATTACCGCAATGAAGAGACCTTTGAACCGGTTTGCTACTATGAGAAACTGGCCTCAAATCTCCAGGAAAGAACCGCCCTCATCCTTGACCCCATGCTGGCCACCGGGGGAACCCTCCTGGCCACCATCGAGCAACTGAAAGAGGGTGGATGCAGGCGAATACGCGGCATCTTTCTGGTCGCCGCCCCGGAGGGTATCGAGCGGGTGACCAGGGCGCATCCGGATGTCGACATCCACGTGGCCGGCATCGATGACCGCTTGAATGAGCAGAGGTATATCCTGCCCGGTCTTGGCGATGCCGGCGACAAGATCTTCGGCACGAAATAACCAGTGAGTCAGTGAATCGGTGAATCAGTGAGTCAGCGGGAGAAGAGGCATAGAGCATAGGGCATGGGGAAGAAAGACCAAAGCGAGCTCCGCCCGCTACCCAAAAGGTTCCAGGTTCACGGTTCACGGTGAATCCAGGTTAAGAAGGTTCACGGTTCACGGTTCACGGTTGAAAACAACTGACTCACCGATTCACCGATTCACTGATTCACTGATCTTCCCCTGACCTCTGTCTTCTCTATTCCCTATGCCCTTCATCCCCCAGCCAGGGATTGAAGTACCCGGTCCGGATCCAGGGGAAGTCTTTTTTCAGTCTCTTCTTGAAGTTGTGAAATCCCATAAAGGGTGACTGGGCCGGGTTCAGGGTTTGGAGGTAGAGCTCAGGGTCCAGATTCAGGTTTCTGAGCTGGATGAAATCGGGCCCGGTCTCTTCCAGGAGCCGGCTAAAGGCTGCATATTCCTGCTCAGTGTCATTAAAACCCGGAAAAAAGAGATAGTTCAGGGAGACAAAGAGTCCATGGCTTTTGGCGGCCCGGATGGTCTCTTTGACCTCGGCAAAGCCGTAGGACCCGGGACGGTAGTAGGACGAATAGTGTTCTTCCTGTCCGCTGTTCAGGCTGACCCGGATGGAGCTGAGACCGCTTCCGGCCAGATCGGGGATGGTTGCGGGCAGGCTCCCGTTGGTATTGATATTGATGGTCCCGATGCCCTGCTCCTGCCGGTACATCCGGCAGGCTTCGCCGATCAGGCTTGCCTCCAGCAGGGGCTCGCCTTCACAGCCCTGGCCAAAGGAAAAGATGGGCCGGGATTCATGCCTGGCATGAGTTTGCATGATCTGCAGCACTTCTTTGGCAGAAGGCCGGAAACGAATCCTGGACTGGGTGGCTGGAAATCCCGAATCCCCGGGTTGTAGTGAAATGCAGCCCAGGCAGGCGGCATTGCAGCCCTGTGCTGTCGGTAACGGGGCCTCGTAGCGTCCCAGGGCCAGGTTTCTGGCGGCCGGGCAGCAGGAATTCAGCGCGCAGTTGGCCAGGTGTCTGACGAGACGGTTTTCCGGAAAAGCGGTCAACCAGTCCCGGGCACCCTGTTCGATCCTGCCCTGGGGAATTTCTTCGAATCTCTGACGGGGATCCGGATCGACCTGGTTGGCGCAGACCCAGAAGCGGCCATTGGCATAGCCCAGGGCCCCGTAGGCAAAGAGTGGAAGCGGCGGGGACTGGGCAGCGGACTCGAAGGCGCAGATTCCGGTCAGGGTGTGACCGGGACAGACAAAGGTCGCTACCGGGTGGGCCTCGAAGGTTTCGATAGTACCGCTTCCCGGCTCCAGGCCAAGGGCGTTTCTGCCCGGGAGGAGGAAGAAATCACTCCCCTTGGGCAGAGGCATGAGGTCTTTGGGGCCGGGTTGAACGAACTCGTTTCCCTTGCGGCAGAGCATCAACAGTTCCGGGTGGTCAAAGATGTTTCCGTCCCGGTCGGCATATACCAGCCGAGGCTTGATCTGCTTGCGACTCATAGATGCTGCTTCAGTTGCCTTTGCCCGCAACACGGGTTGAAACTTGGAAATAATCGTCTTTGCTGATCCATACAACAGCAAAACAGTATGCCAAAGCTGGCTTCGCCCGCAACCCAAATTGAATAGAACATGAAATTCCAAATCCCAAGCACCAAATCACAAATAAATCTCAAATGACAAATTCCAGACACAGAATAAGCAACAAGCACGTTCGGCTCGCTCTGTTCTTGTTTTTTGTCTTTTTTGGAATTTGGGTATTGGAATTTATTTGTTATTTGGGATTTGATATTTGTGATTTGCTTCAAGATCGTGATGGTTTAGGTAAACAGAATTTCTTGTTTTTCATGGCACAGAATTACGCGTAAGGCACTAATAGCCGTCATGCTAAGTGAGATTGCTCGACAAACGACTTTTTTTGATATTCATTCGAAATCCGCAAGTAAAAAAGCAGAATCGCATGTATCTTGCGATCCTGCTTTTGTTTGACTGATGATCGAACAAACGACCTGGGCCTAAGCCGCATTGAACCGGGTGATAGAGAGAGGCAGTCTCCTGCGGTCAAGCCAATCCATGTGAAAAAAAACTGAAACCTGGTTCTTCTTCAATCAGTAGTAAGCATGTCAGGCCTGCCAGAGGCAGGGCTGACCTCTGTTTTCATTAACGCTTTGAATACTGGAATTTCTTCCGGGCCCCGGGCTGGCCGTATTTTTTCCGTTCTTTCTCCCGGGCGTCCCGGGTCAGCAGGCCGGCTGGCTTCAGGCTGGAGCGCAACTCCGGGTCATATTCCAGGAGGGCCCTGCTGATCCCGTGCCTGACAGCCTGGGCCTGGCCGGAGATGCCTCCGCCTTTCACATTGATCTTGATGTCGAATTTGCTTTTGAGGTTGGTGATCTCAAGGGGCTGATCAATGACCATCCGCAGGGTGTCTCTGGGGAAGTAGTCTTCCATTGACCGTCCATTGACCTCTATGCTGCCGCTGCCTGCATATATCCTGGTCCGGGCCACGGAATTCTTTCTTCTGCCGGTACCGTAAAAAAAATCCTGACTCATGCCTGTTCTCCGGGTTAAATGTCTAATGCGGCCGGTTGTTGCGCCTTGTGGGGATGCTCTGACCCAGCGTAGATTTTCAGCTTTTTGAGCTGAGCCCTGCCGAGACGGTTCTTCGGGAGCATGCCCCGGACCGATTTGTAAAGGACCTCTCTGGGTTTTTTGGCGAGCAGTTCCTGCAGGCTCGTTTCCTTGATCCCTCCGGGATACCCCGAGTGACGATAATATTTTTTATCTGCCGGCTTGTTGCCGGTCGTCTTGATCTGTTCAGCATTGATAACCACTATGAAATCGCCATTGTCGATATGGGGGGTGTAATCCGGCTTGTTCTTGCCGCGCAGCCGGGTGGCGATCTCCGTGGACAAACGCCCGAGGATCTTGTCTTTGGCATCAACAACATACCAGTTGCGTACCGTGTCTTCTTTCCGTAAACTATATGTCTTGCAGCTGTTCATGTCCGACTCCTTCAAGCAGAAAATGATATCCCGGCAGGGGATCTGATGTCAAGGGTTTTTAGAAGGTTTTGGGTCCGAACGAAACAAGAAACCTCATTTTTTGTGCTTTGTCAAGCCCGGAATTGATGCTGTGGCTTTTTTTTGGTCGGGAAATCGCCTCGGCCGGTATAATACACACCAACACTGTTACGCTAAGGAGACCCCGTGTCCATGATTCGAAAAAATCTACTGCAGTTGGTTTTTTCCGGTTCGTTCATGAAGCGCTGGAACGACAAGCTGCGTCCGGTTGAATTCTTTGAAGTTGACAAACAGGCCCAGAAAATGATCGTGGCCTGGATTCTGTATTTTTTGAATCAGGACCGGCTTTCCAGCCAGTCCTTGAAA
Source organism: Desulfohalobiaceae bacterium (assembly GCA_021737115.1). Taxonomy (GTDB): domain Bacteria; phylum Desulfobacterota; class Desulfovibrionia; order Desulfovibrionales; family Desulfothermaceae; genus JAABTT01. Next base: position 979 of record JAIPER010000046.1, on the reverse strand, counting down.
GACGAGCTGGCTCTGGAGGTTATCGAGGGAGGCATCTTCGAGTACCTCTACCGGCTGGTCATCACGGACATCAAACCGCCGATATTTTATCAGATCAGGTCCAATCCGTCTCACTACAAGCAGCTCACGGACTGGGTCTTTGAACAGCTGGAACCCAGGCTCCAGGCCCTCGGGGAAGGTTTCTGGGAGCGGTTTCAGGACTTCTGCCGCAGACCGGATTCAGATTCACTGGGGAAAAGGATCTTGGCGGCGGCTCATCTCTATGCCAGTCAATGGGAGTTTTCCCTGATCCAGGGGATCAATCCCTGGGATCAGGAATTGGAAGAGATAGAGCGAAACTTTAAACATTCTCTGGCCCAGTTCGAAGATTTAAACGGAGTGCCCGAACTCATCGGAGAGCAGCCTTCCCCGCTGAAGTCCTTTGTGCATCAGTGCGGTCAGCTTCGTTTCCAGAAAAGATGGTCCCAGACCCCGCGCATACCTGAAACTTCGGTCCTGGGCCATGTCTTTGTAGTGGCCTGTTTTGCCTATTTTTGCAGCATGGCGGTTAAGGCCTGTCCCAGGCAGCGGGCGAACAACTATTTTTCCGGCCTGTTTCATGATCTTCCCGAGTTGTTGACCCGGGACATCATTTCCCCGGTCAAGCGCTCGGTCCGGAAAATCGGGGATCTGATCAAGGAATATGAAGCGCAGGAGGTCGAACGCAGGGTCTTTGGGCTCCTGGAGGAGGGCGGCTATGAAAGGCTCTCGGAACGGTTGAAGTATTTTCTAGGCCTGGAGCTCGGCTCTGAATTTGCCGTGTCCATCATAGGGGACAATATCCCCAGAGAGGTGACCCGGAGCGAGCTCTTCAATGAGTACAACCAGGACCGCTTCGATCCGAAAGACGGGGAGCTCCTGAAGGCCTGCGACAGCCTGGCCGCGTTTATCGAGGCATATACAGCCATGCGCAACGGGATCAAGACGGAGCTGACCGCAC
>JAIPER010000045.1 GCA_021737115.1 Desulfohalobiaceae bacterium | reverse complement strand
GAAAGCTCCACCTCCTGCCCTCCCGGGTCGAGCAGATACGAGACATCAAGGAACTGTTCGTCAGGGAGCTCGGCAGCTCCCTTAAAGAGGAAGGCCGAAACGGTCGGGCCGCCGGGTGAGTCCTTCTCCTACAGGCTGCCTCGCTCCGTTGCAGGAATAAAAGCAGCAACCGGACCTGTTTCTTCTCGAAAGAACCGCTCGCCGCTGCTCACCGGGGTTGTCTGCTCCCGGCACATCCCCGGGACCCGGATCTGACTTTACCAGCAGGCAGTATCCTGGTATATTGTACCCAAAACTTGAGATCATGATTATTTTTCACTCTTCACACAGGAGGCGAAGACCATGGCATTGATCACGATTACATCGAGCTTCGGTTCAGGCGGGGAAAAGATTGCCAGGCGGGTGTCGGAACAGCTCGGACTGGAGCTCTTCGATGACCGCAAGCTTCAGGAACGAACCCTGGCCATGGGCATCTCGAAAGAAGATGTGGGGGGCCTTGACGAGAAGGCCCCGGGTCTCTTTGACCGCCTGTTTACCAATCGGCCGGCGATCTACCTGGATCTTCTGGGATCAGTGGTTTATGATATCGCCAGCAACGGAGAGGGCGTGATCATCGGTCATGCCGCCCAGGTCTTTCTCAAGGACTTCGATTGCGCTTTGCATGTCAGGATTCATGCCTCGGAAACAGCCAGGAGCCAATGGCTCGCCCGGGAAGAGCACATGAACCAGGACGCATCTCTAAATCTGGTACGCAAAATGGACAAGCGGTTCAATGACTTTATCCAGTATGGCTTCAACCGGGATTGGAACGATCTTTCCGAATACGACCTTGTCCTTAACCTGGATAAGATTGGCGGTGATTGGGCCGTCAAGCTCATCGCGGATCTGTCCCGATCCGATGAGATCAAGGAATGCAGCCTGAGTTCCCTGGAGGCAATGGAACACTCTTCCCTGCAGCGAAAGGTGGACGCCGCAATTATCAAAAATCACCTGACCTCTTCCTTTGGTCCTTTTCACGTCGAGGCTACCGGCAAAGGCAAGGTTCACGTGACTGGCCTGACCTACAGCAACGAGGACCGCAACCGGGTTGTTGAGGTCGTGAAGAGCGTTCCAGGGGTATCGGAAGTGACTGCCGATATCACCGTTATGCCTCCGGGGTACTGATTGCCGAGCAACCATTCATAGTGACTTATGCCTTCAACTCTGTCATAAACAACAAGAAAATCTTTCGCCTCAGAATGTTTGTAGTCTTTGTTGGATAAGGTTCACGGTTCCAGGTTCACGGTTCACGGTTTGAAGAGGAAGAAATTTGGAAGAAACACTATGGCGCTCTTAAAGCTTCTTTCTTTTTCTTAACCGTGAACGGTGAACCTGGAACCTCTGGGTTGCGGGCGAAGCCCGCTTTAATACAGACGCACAAGGCCTGAAGCGGGATCAAGAGAGGGTTCAATTCTCCAGGCCGAGTTCGGCGTGTTTCCGGGCCACGGCCTCGGCCAGTTCGTCCAGGGCCTTGAAATCCTCTTCTCCCGGCACTCCCTTGGCCAGGACCGGTTCCAGGACCTCCACCTTGAGATTGGAGATCATGCCCGAGAGGGTGTCCACGGTCTTGCCGCCCCAGCCGTAGGAACCGATGATGGACAAAAACCTGGCCTTGGGCCTGAGGGCGTTGGCCAGGAAGACCCCATAGACGGCCATGGGGTGGGGCCCGGCCAGGACGGTGGGCACTCCGGCAATGATCGTTCCCGCATCCACCAGGGCCGTGGCCAGTTTGCCTAGATCAGTGGCCGGCAGGTTGAACGGCTCGCAATTCACCCCCCGCTCCACGAGGCCCGCCATCAGGTGATCGACCATTTGCTTCGTGCTCCCGTGCATGGAGACGTAGGGCAGGACCACCGTGTTTTTGGGAGGGCCGAGGACCCAGTCCCGGTAGGCCTCCAGGATGAAGGACGGCTGCGGATAAATCGGCCCGTGGCTGGGGGCGATCATGGCTATATCGTTCCGGGGGATCTTCTCCAGGTTCTTTTCGATCCTGCTTCTGAAGGGCATCATGATTTCGCCATAGTAGCGCTTGGCCGCCTCATAGACCCGGCCCTCGTCCTTGACAAAGAGTTCGGTCGTGGCCAGGTGGGAGCCGAAAAAATCGCAGCTGAAGAGAATCTTGTCCTCCTTCAAATAGGTGACCATGGTCTCGGGCCAGTGCACCCAGGGGGTGTAGATGAAGCGCAGGGTCTTGTCCCCCAGGGAGATCTCCTCGCCGTCCTGAACGGTCTGAAAGGATTCTTCCGGTATCTGCAGGAGATCCATGAGCATCCCCTTGGCCTTGGCGGAACAGACCACCCTGGCCTTGGGAAACCGTTCCAGGATATGGGGCAGGGAACCGGAGTGGTCCTGCTCGGCGTGGTGCGAGACCACATAGTCGATCCTGGGGACGTCCTCGAGCTGAGCCAGCAGCTCGTCCGCCGCCGGCGGGTTCACGGTATCCAGCAGGGCGGTCTTTTCGCTGCCTTTGACCAGGTAGGCGTTGTAGGTCGTGCCGTCCGGCAGCGGGATCAGGGAATCGAAGAGCCGCCGGTCAAAGTCCAGAGAGCCCATCCAGTCGACACTGTCATTAATCTTTCTCGGTTTCATTTCCGTCCTCCTTGTGTTTTCAGAGATGATAACACCGGGCGATTCGACCTGTCCAGACGCGAAGAGCAGAGTAGTGCCACGATGACTATCTCCATGGCACGAGGTCCCAGGCAGTCCCGCCGAGACTTGGAGGACCTGATACAGGTTATTCGAGAAAAGACTTTTTAGACAGGATTAACAGGATTTAATAGATCTTTGAGTCCGTGCCGGAAGCCCGGACCCAAGGAATCCAACTGCTGCGCAGTGGGTAAAACCTTTTTTCCATCCGGCACCCACTTTTCACGAGTGTTCTTTGCCCTGAGCTGAGCGCTGCATTACAAGAAAGTGGGCGCCGGATTGGACCTTTCTTGGCGGGCGTCTGGCACGCCAAGAACTGATCCTGTACATCCTGTTAATCCTGTCAAAATATCTTTTGCCTTTCAACAGCCGACTTGCCCCTTGACTTCAACCGAGGTCTTCTGACAACATATTCCAAAGTTGGTGCCAGAGGCACGAAAACTGCAACAACACCAACATAATATTCGTGTATCATTCATGCAATATATCCGGAATCAAATATGCCTGAGATTAGTCGTAGAACCGTTGAAATAAGGAGGGTGAAGTAATGTTGAATGATGTAATCTCTGCAAACTATATGGGTGAGTATAAAATTGAACTGATGTTCGAAGATGGAGCCACTGGAGTCATAGATTTCTCAAAATATTTATCTAAGGGCGGCGTCTTTAAAAAATTCAAGGACATAGAATTCTTCAAAGATTTCAAAATTAATGAGGAACTTGGAGTGCTCACATGGGGAGACGAAGTCGATATTGCCCCGGAAACACTTTATGCCGAAGCAACGAATTCATCCCTGCCTGATTGGATGGATTCGAACGGGAAACAGAATTCTTCAGCGAACATATCGCTTCATTCCACCCCATGTCGCGAGGCTCTAGATAATGAATAAGGAAAAGACTGACTGCCTTACGTTGAAAAAATATTAGCGGATGGGCACCTTTGTTTCGTCTCCAGCCGAATTGCCCCTTGACTTCACCGTAGGTCTTCTGACAGTATACTCTTAATTTATTTGTATAAGCCATGATCGAACCGAACCTCTCCTGCCTGAGCCTGAAACCATCACTTGTCAGCCGACTGAAATGATGGATGCCTTGAACTGGTTGAAGCCAATTTTCCGGTACTGGATACAAAGAAAATGCTGACCATTTGATTTTAAAGTGAAAAGACTATCTCCAACATTCTCGATAGTTGGAACCAGAGGCCTATGGCACGGATGGTGGTGTTTGGTAATTCGGATTTTATTTTAACTTCAATAATTCCTCCCTCCCTTCGGTATAATGAGATGCACGAATACAAATTTAGCAGGTGAGGAGCCTGATGGTTTCAGATCACCTGCAGAAGGTGCTTACCCAGTCGCCGACCAGATGGGTAATGCCGATGACCACCAGGCCGATCATGAGGTGTTCGCCCATGACTTTCCAGGGGGCCTCCCCTTGGGCCTTGGCCATGACATAACTCAAGAGGGCCAGTATCGACATGCCCCAGATCAGGCTAACCACAATAGCGAACGAAAGGGGCAGCAGGAGAATAGGAACCGTAAAGGTCAGAGCAAACAGAAATTTGGCCATAAAGGTCGCGATGGTTGCGGTCCAGATCTGCTTGAAAGTGTGAACGTTCTTCGATTCCTCGGAAACATGAATTCCCAGGGCATCGGAAAAGGCATCGGCAATGGCGATGGTCAGGATGCCGCCCAGGACAACAATTTTTGAATGCGTGCCGGAGTGCAGGCCGACCATCAGGCCGAGGGTGGTGATCACGGCCGAAGTCAATCCGAAGGCGATGCCTGTTCGCAAAGAATCCTTCATCGTCTCCCCCAATATTTTGGGACCTGTGCGGTTGTCTTGTAGGGGCGCAGCATGCTGCGCCATAAACTTAATGATCACGTTCCTTTAAACCCTCTTGGGCAGAGCATGCTCTGCCCCTACTGCATGTGATTTTTTAAAGGGCTTAGGCTAACTGCACAGCTCGATATTTTGCGCGGAGTTGGGAACAGGACCACTAATCATCGTGCCTGCGCTTATGTTTCCGGTGTCCAGCCTTCCCCTCCCGCTCTGATCCGTGATCATCATGTATTTCATGATCTTCAGATCCGCCCCGGTATCGTCTGCGAAAACCATCCCCGTGCTTCGCTTCATGCTCGTCGCCGCTGCGATGGCAGTCTGCACAGTTCTGAAAATCCCGAATGCCTTCCTTCCGGTGTTCCTCTTCCAGCCTGCTTGAAGAATGCTCATGACAGCCGTAACAGTTGTAGGTGTCAAAAGTGTTGTCTGGGTGGCACATGCTGCAACTGGCTTTATGATCCTTATCGAAACGGAAGTATCGATCATGATCAAAGGTAGCGGGCTGCCAGCGGCTTACAGTGTGACATTGACCGCAGTCTTCGTTTGAACTGATATGAATTGAATTCTCAGGAGGCTTGTGGCAGTCCCTGCACGGTGAGTCTGGTGTCCCGGCAAGTTCAGAATGGAGAAATGTCGCCGGTAGCCAGCTTTCAGTTCCATGACAGCTGCTGCAGCGATTTTTCAGGCTGGCATGGAGCGTATCCTGAGGAGAGGCATGGCAGGACACACAATCATTCCAGACCGCTTTATCCAGCAGGTCATGGGTGAATTGACTGGGATGTTGTTGGCTGTAGCGCCCCTGGTGATTGGTATGGCATTCCATGCAGTCGGTACTTGCGAGGCTATTGTGAAAGGCCTGCTTTGCTGTGTTTTCCGAGTCGATCGTGTTCAGCTCATGGCAACCAAGACATTTTTTCCGGCTCGGGCCTGAAAATGCAGTATGGCAGGTAAAGCAGTCCTGGACAAGCTCTTGATGCCCTGCACTCATGGCTCCAGGCAACACAAGCCGAGGCGCGAAGGTTACGATGGCCCACAAGGAGACAATGAAAAATAAGGCCGCGAAGAGATGCTTTTTCATAGGGACCAATTCCAAAAGATGAAAATCGAGGCCAAGTGTATGGAAGTAAGGAATAGAAAGACGTAGGTGAAGACAAAATGGGACGTGCGCCATCTTTTCATCACGTCAACCATCAAGGCATCCCAAAAGAGACGGCTTTCGACCTCCTTGGGAGAAAGACCCTGCTGAACCAGGTTCTCCCGTCTGGAGCGGACAATGGCCAGAGATCTCTTCAGCAAGTACCGGCCGGTCACACCACTGGCCAGAACGACTATCAGGGCGGCCATCGGTAGCCAGGGAAGGACCGTGTTGAGATGCACGCCCCCGTGAACCAGAATCATGATCGATCCCAGCCAGGCAAGCCCTTCATGTAGTCGTAAATACTGTTTGGGATTCCCCCAGGGTATATATTTGCGTTTTCTGGCCGAGTAGAGAAAGGACGAGGCGATGATGAGGGTCCCCACAAGGCCCATGAAACGGCCCCAGGCCGGTTTGCCGATCAGATGCAAGGCGCTGTCCAAAATAATGGCGCAGACAATGATCAGCAGGAAAATGATCATGTCCGGCAGGGTGTCTCGCAGGGTATGCATGTCAATGTTCGACCTTCAAAGATCGTAATGCGTCCAGTTGATCTTTATCCAAGATATTGTTGATCCTCAACATGGCCTTGAAACGGATTCGCTTGATGGTAGCTTCCAGTTCAAGCAAATCATCGAACATAGCCAGAGCCTGTTCCTCGTTCACCGGATTTTGATTCAGTATCTCCTCCAATTGGCTTACCATTTTGGCAAGATCCCATTCATGATTGGCAATCGAGGTTTGGGTCTGCTGGATCTGATCTTTGATGAAGTTTTCCTGCTTGGCACTCAAGTGGAGTTCCTTCTGATGTCTGGCGATGAAGTGAGGTAAGATCAGCTCATGATGGATTGTGTGCATGGAGTCTGGTATGGAATGTCTTTCCTTAGCACCGTGTTCAGCCGAGCCTGATGGTGCAATGGAAGCCAATAGGACGAACATTGTGCAACTCAGGACCAAGGTCAGAAATCTCATTTTCACGTCCTTTGGTGATTGGTTTCGTTCTACATGTCTGTATCTGTAAATTTCGGAAAATTGGTAACAGCTCTCCTTCAGACCAAGTGTTTTGGCGATTATGAGTCTCCGTTTAAAAAAGAAACTCTGGGGTAGGTTTTGAGAAGGTTATCCGTGGGGCTCTGCCAGTCCCAATTGTCTTCCAAAAACCATACTTGAGGAGATGAAGTAAAAAGAGAGGTAGAGGGCGGTTGCCAATTGACTATATCTTTTGCAGCGCCCAAGGTATCAAAGTTAGACTGCCTGAAGGGTGTAAGCCACTGAACGATAAGGGCTCCCGTCAGTAAAAGGAGCAGACAGAGTGCTAAGGTAAAAACCCTCTGTGGTCCCAATAATGCTGAAAGACCTTTTACCAGCCTGCTGCCATTATGCTGAGTCCGCCTTTTGGCACTGGCAATTATACTTGAGAAATCCGGAGCCCTTGCTGCATCAAGTTCTTTTTGGACTTGGTATAATCCGCGGATTTTCGGGTCCTCAATGCTGACTCCAGGGCCCTTTTTTGTGACTTTTCGGCGAAAAATCATGGGTCATTCTCTTCTGTCAACCTTATCCGGAGGCCGGCTTTACCACGTTCATAGTGTCTGGCAGCGGCCCCGGTGGAAATGCCAAGAACGTGCCCCGCCTCTTGGATGGTGAGGTCCTGATAGAACACCAAGTGCAGAACTTCCTGCTGGCGTTTGGACAGACCGGACAGGGCCACCTTGAGCCGATACACTTCGATGTTCCGGTTCTGTTCTTCTTCCAGATCCGGATATTCCGCAGGTTGAACCCTGATTGCTGCCTGCAGGAGGGATCTTATCCTTTCCTTGCGGAGCTGTTCTCTGGCAGTGTTTTTTATCACGCTGAAGAGCCAGGTCTTGAAGCTGGAGAAGCCGTCAAATTTTGCCCGGCCTTCCAGTATCTTCAAATAAGCCGCTTGTAGAACATCCTGACCCTTGTCATGATCAAACTTGCAGCAGGCCACGGCCCATCCATAGCTTGCCTGGTGATAATCTTTCAGTTTATATTGGAGATGAACCTGGTGATCAGTCAAGTCCTGAGCCTTTGTTCAATATTGCAATCAAATAATTAGTTGATCGTCAGTGGAAATTATATGACATACTTATCCGCTTTTTTTCAATTTTTTTTTAAGTACATGATTTAAAACAATTTTTTATACCATACATGATCAGCTTAGTGTCAGGTATATTTCTACCACATTATGACCCAATCATTCTCCTCAATGGCGATCAGGTTCTGCTAACGGCCAGCTGGCACCAAAAAACCACAGCTGAGGAGCTGACCAAGGCCTTGAAAATCGTGGCCAAAAGGATCCCCCTGGGGTAAAATTCGGGTCTGCCTGATAGGAGATGGAGACCACTGGCTGTGGGATGCCATGACCGAGGCCTTCCCCAAGGCCAGGGAGGTTTTGGATTATTTCCACGTCAAAGAGTACATCCACGGAGTTGCAGAAGCCTATTATGCAGATGATCCGGACAAGGCCCTGCACTGGGTGGAAGCAAGCATGGCCCGATTGTCCTTGAAAGGGGGCGTCAGCCATGTGATCGGTGGCTTGAAGCGCATGCAACCCAAAAGCAAAGAGACCAAAGAGAAGACTCAATCAACCAGCACCTATTTGTCGAATCACAAAAAACGGCTCAATTACAGGGGCGCTCGTATTGGGGGGCCACCCCATAGGTTTCGGGGCCATCGAATCAGCCAATAAGTTCATTTGCCATACCCGGCTCAAGCGCTCGGGAGCCTGGTGGCTGGTTTCCAATTGCAACAACATGCTCAAGCTCCGCTGTGCAATCGTCAACGGAACCTTTGATGAGGTCTTTGCCAAGTATGCCACCAAAGAAAAAGCAAAGCGATTTGCAAAAAAGATGTAACGCTCCCAGCTGAGTCTTCACTTGGCGAACTTTGCACCTTGAGCAAAGCGGACGGTTCAATTTGCTCTTTATTCTGCAGTGGGTTGCGGGCTTAGCCACCATTGGTGCATAAAAAACCTTCTTGTCTCTGTTACTTCTCCTGCCGAATTGCTCCTTGACTTCACCCGAGGTCTTCTGACAGTGTGCTCTTAATTTATTTATATAAGGCTATGATCGAACCGAACCTCTCCGGAAGGAGCCTGAAATCATCCTTTGGCAGCCGACTGAAAGGATGAATGCTGAACTGGTTGAAGCCAATTTACCGGTACCGGATACAAAGAAAATGTTAAGAATTTGATTTTACTAAGATAATGCAAGAATTGTCGAATGCCAACATTACCAAGCATCGATTTTTATGGTAAAAAATAGCAGCAAGTTTTACATCAGGAGGTTTGATATGCTTGAAATTCATAAAAACATCGTTGTTGATGAAAACCAGAAACCCATAGCTGTCCAGATTCCTATCGAACAATTTGAACGTATGGAGGAAGTCATTGAAAATTACGGATTGGCAAAATTGATTGAAGAGTTCGCCGATGATGAACAGCTTTCTGCGCAAGAAGCCAAACACTTCTATGGAAATCTGAAACGAAATGTGGAAAGTTGAATATAAAAAGCGTTTTCTGAAAGAGCTTTCCAAACTCCCTGAAGGTATCCAAGCTCAAGCTGAGAAGGTCGTCTTTGAATCTCTCATATGTGAGAATCCACACGATCTCGGATACCTTGAGCAAATGAGAGGATTTCCTGGAAAGTATAAGATCCGCATTGGGCAGTATCGGATAGGACTGATAATTGATAAACACAACAAAGAGATAGTGTGCTGTCGAATTGCACACCGTAAGGATATTTACCGCATTTTTCCATAGTTGAACACCACCATTTTAACGATTTTAAAAAGCGGTGGTGCATAAGACATAGTCCCCAATGATTACCCTATTCTTAAGTTCTGTCAGGCCAAGTTCTTTCACCATACCTGAAGAATGTTTCAACAGGCCTGAACTGAAACATAACGGTTATGGACGTGTAGTCCTCGCAAATATCATCTTTTTTGAGATTAAATGAACTGAGGATATTGACATTCGAAAGCCAAACCTTGAGCAATCAGGGGGCGGAAAGCCACGGGTCAATATTCAATCTCCCTATGGTTCTTCGTTAGTTCAAATTCACCAGAGTCAGCAATGGATAGCCGGGTTGCCAGTATAAGGTAATCCGGCTTTTTTATTGGCATTATTCACACAACATCTCGACCTGGAATTTTATGACAAGTTCTACCAGCCTGGAGCTTACTTGAAGATACATGCCATGCATATGGCCAATTGGCACTCGAATGATTCCGCCTGAATTAGAGGGAGGCAATTCGCCGGATTTTGCCGGACGACAGAATTAGAAATGCTTGACAGTGCGTTACATTTCTGAATCTTGAAACCCGTTCCCTCGCAGAATTCGCAATTCAAGCTCGGCAAGTCTTTTAAAGAGGCTGGCACGAAGATTTCAAAACGTATCCAGCCGACAATACAGGAACAGGAGGATAAAAGGAGGAAAACAGATGAGCGCAGTAAGCGAGAGAATGTGGCAGCTTCTATCCCTCTACGGCCTTCAGGTCGTTGCCGCGCTGGCGATTCTTGTCCTTGGTTTTTGGGCGTCCAGGCTTATCCGAAACGCAATCCGGCGCCTGATGCACAAAAAAAAGGTCGATGAGACCCTGACTTCATTCGCCTGCAACCTGGCCTATGCCGCCCTGCTGGTCTTTGTGATCATTGCCGCCGTCAACAAGTTGGGCTTTCAAACGACCTCCTTCATCGCCATTATCGGCGCCGCCGGTCTGGCCATCGGTCTGGCCCTGCAGGGGTCTCTGGCCAATTTCGCGGCCGGCGTCCTGATGATCATCTTCCGGCCCTTCAAGGCCGGGGACTACATCGAGGGGGGCGGAACCGCAGGAACAGTTGAGGAGATCGAGATCTTCACCACCAAACTCGTCAGCCCGGACAACAAGTACATCATTGTTCCCAACGCCAAGATGCTCTCCGATAACATCGTGAACTACTCCACCAAAGAGACCCGCCGGGTGACTCTGACTTTCGGCATCAGCTACGGCGATGACGTCGACAAGGCCCGCTCCGTGATTCAAGCAGTCATAGACCAGGATGACCGAATCCTGCAGGACCCCATGCCGGCCGTTCTCGTCTCGGCACTTAGCGAGAGCAGCGTGGACCTTTCCGTGCGGGTCTGGACCAAGAATGCAGACTTCTGGGGCGTGCACTTCGATCTCATGGAAAAGGTCAAGAAGGCCTTTGACGCCCAGGGCCTGACCATTCCCTTCCCACAGCGGGATGTGCATCTCTACCAGCAATCGCCGTGATTTTCGAAATCAATTCAATACGAAAATACTGAGCTTGACCCTATGTCAAAACCGGTTTTGCCGATTTTGACTTTGCTAATAATTTGTCAAATCCACAAAATGCACCTATAATTCCTGGCTGAACACACAACACGCCAAGGGGTGCTTGATGGAACAGGAACAAAACATGAGCCTTGAAGAACTCAGACAGCTGGCCACGGAAGCCTTTAAAAACGGCTACATGCCTGATGTGTCCTCATTTTCTGAGGCCGATGCCCGGTTCCTGCTCTCTGAAATGGTTATCTTCAACAGGGCCCTATGCGCCCGGAACCAAAAACTCCGCGAGCAAACAGCCAACCTCGAGAGAAGGCTTGCCGAGGCCGAGGCTCAGGCCAAACAACACCAAATGAAGCCAACCCTTCAGGCTCTGGAGCAAAGCGAGCAGAACCTGGCCGAAGAGTTCTACGCTCTTCAGCTGCTCCAGCAGGTCAGCACCGAACTTATCCAGGCCGAGGATGACAGGGACCTAAACGAAAAGATTCTCGACGCCGCTTTGAGCATTACCCGGGCAGATTACGCCAGCCTTCAATTATTCTTCCAGGATCGTGGGGAATCAGGTGAGCTCGAGCTGCTCGCACACAGAGGCTTTACTGAACAAGCCGCCGATTTCTGGAAACGGGTGACACCCACCAACCGAAGCTCCTGTGGAAGGGCCCTTCGCTCACGGCAAAGGGTAATCGTGTCGGACGTCACAACATGCGGCTTTTTAAACGGCAAAGATGAGCAGGAAGCCTATCTCCAAAATGGCATCCGAGCCGTCCAGAGCACCCCGCTGCTGTCTCGGTCGGGCACGCTTATCGGGATGTTTTCTACCCATTGGAGCCAGCCTTACAGTCTCGGCGAGCGAACCGTCCGTCATTTGGACATACTGGCACGTTTGGCGGCCGATCTCATTGACCGCAAGCACAAAAAGGCCGAGAGCGAACGGCTCATGAAAGAATTGACTGAGCGGGAGGCTCTGCACAAAGCCATATTCGACAATGCCCCGGAAGGCATAGTGGTCTGTGACCGGCAGGCTCGCATTTTGATGGCCAATCCTGCAGCAGAGGCCCTTTACAACCGACCGGTGCCCTATGGGCAGGGGGTCGAGAGCCACAGCAGCCTTTATATCATGCGTCCCGAGGGCACGATCCACGACCCGCATGAGCTGCCCCTCAGCCGTTCTGCCCTGCATGGCGAGACCTGCCGGCAGGAGGAGTTGCGTATAGAATGGCCCGACGGCCAGCAGCGCTGGGTACTGGTCAACAGCGAGCCCATACTGGATGCTGAGGGGGAGCGTTCGGGCGCAGTGGCTATTTTCCAGGACATCACCCCGATCAAGAAACTGGAGCAAGCCAGACAGGAGGACGAGGAGAAGTTTGCCAAGGCCTTTTTCAACAATCCGGGCTTCATGTTCATCAGCGAGGCCGGGTCCGGCAGGATCATCGAGGCCAATGAGGCCTACTTTCATCTTACCGGCTTCACTCGCGACGAGGTGATTGGTCACTCAACCCTGGAGCTTGGCATCATCAGCCAGGAGCAGCGCCAAATGATCGCAGGGACTGTTCTCGCAGAAGACGGGGTCAGCAATCAGGGGGTCTCTGTCCGGAGAAAATCCGGGGAGACCAGGCAGACCATCTTCTCTGTCGATGTCATTACCATGGGCGGGCAGCAGTACTTCGTTGGGACCGGGCTTGACATCACCGATCAGGTCCAGGCTGAAGCGGCCCTGCAGCGGGCCAAGGAGCAGGCAGAGGCCGCCAACCGGGCCAAGTCGGAATTCTTGTCCAACATGAGCCACGAAATCCGCACACCCATGAACGGCATCATGGGCATGATCCAGCTGGCCCGGATGAAGACAAAGGAGAGCAAGACCAAGGAGTATCTGGGGTACGCCAGCGAGGCATCCGACCATTTGCTGGAGCTGATCAACGACGTCTTGGACCTGTCAAAGATTGAGGCGGGCAAATTGGAACCCAACATACAATCCCTCAGGCTGCGGGAGGTGGTGATGTCATCAATGGAGCTTCTTGCAGTCAAGGCCCGGGAAAAGAGCATCGAACTGGAACACCGGATCGAGGACAATGTCCCGGACCAGCTGATGGGCGATCCCGGGCACCTGCGCCAAGTGCTCATGAACTTACTGAACAACGCGGTCAAGTTCACTGACCGCGGTTGGGTCAGGCTATCGGTATCCCGGGACAGCTCCCCTGCCAGCCGGGACAAGGCAGTCCGGCTCCGGTTCCAAGTGCAGGACACCGGCATCGGCATCCCCGAAGGCATTCAGGATAAAATCTTTAAAAGTTTCGAGCAGGTGAAGACCTCGCACCACACCAAGTACGGCGGCACCGGGCTGGGTCTCTCCATCTCCAGACGCCTGGTGGAGCTCATGAACGGCAATATCCGGGTGGACAGCCGCGAGGGCGAAGGCAGCACCTTCACCTTCACCATCGAGCTTGGGATGGCCAAGCCGGAGAGCGGTGAAAAGGAGGTCTCGCCCTGAGACACGTGTCCGCCAAAGCCGCTCCACATCCTTATTAAAGAGAAGGGCATGGAGATGGACACTCATAAACTTGCGCCTCTCAGGCCGGCCGATGGCCTAGACGCTTCACTGTCCAGTTGCTTAATCCATAAATCATTATCAATACCTGCTGTATTCTTCAGAAGGTCTCGGAATATAGGCTGCGGCCAGCTTTCGGAAGTCTTCGACCTGCGCCCGTTGCCAGGCCTCGTCCCGGCCGAGTTCCCGGGCCATGATCCGGGCCGTCTCCGGAGCCATGTCCAGACTGGCCCTGGCGTCCAGCAGAAGAGCCCGGCTGCGGCGGGCCAGGACGTCTTCCACTGACCTGGCCATCTCCTCACGCACGGCCCAGACCACTTCCGCCTTGATGTAGGGCAGATCTGGATGGAGCTTCTCGCCAAGCTCGGGGTCTACCTGGGCCAGCTTCTTGATGTGCAGTCCGTCGGAGCCATAGGAATGGAGCGGATCCTGACGCTCGACATGCTTCAGCCAGCCATGGATACGCAGGGTCTTGGTCACGGTTTCCCGCTCCTCAAGCCCGGCCACAAGCAGGGCCTGATCCACTGTCTCTTCGGCCATTTTGCGGTAGGTGGTCCACTTGCCCCCGGTGATGGTCACCAAGCCGGACTTGGAGACCACGAGAGAGTGATCCCGGCTGATGGAGGCCGTGCTTTCCACGTCTTTGGCCTTGACCAGGGGCCGAAGACCAGCGAACACGGATTTGACGTCCCCGCGTTCTGGATCCCGGCTCAGATAGAGGGCGGCGTGCTCCAGGAGGTATTGGATCTCCTCCTCCAGGGGTTTGGGCTCCAGTTCGGCCTCGGCCACCTCCGTATCTGTAGTGCCCACCACCACCCTGTCGTGCCAGGGCACGGCAAAGAGCACCCGGCCGTCCGCGGTCTGGGGCACCATGACGGCCGATTCGCCCGGCAGAAACTCCTTGTCCAGGACCAGGTGGATGCCCTGGCTGGGGATGATGATCGGTTTGGCCCCGGGGTTCTCCATTTTGAGTATATTGTCGGTGAAGACGCCTGTGGCGTTGATCACGACCCGGCCCTGGATGCGGTGATCAAAACCCTTCTCCATGTCCCTGACCAGAACTCCGTCGATCATTCCCCCGGACCTTATCAAATGCGTAACCTGC
>JAIPER010000044.1 GCA_021737115.1 Desulfohalobiaceae bacterium | reverse complement strand
AGCGAAGCTGGCGTTGACCCTATTCTCCGGACAGATGATCCCCAGGCAGTTGGGGCCGATGAGCCGCATCCGTCCCTCGGCAGCCTTGTTTTTGATCCTGGCCTCGATTTCCCGGCCCTCTGTTCCGGATTCCTTACCCCCGGCCGAGATAATCACCGCCCCTTTTACCCCGGCCTGCACGCAACCATCGATGATCCCGGGCACCGTGGCTATCGGAGTGGCGATGACCGCCAGATCCACTGCCTCTGCCGCTTCCCTGATGTCGGGCAGGGCAGGCAGACCATGAACGGTTGAGCTGTTAGGATTGACCGGGATGAGCCTTCCGGGAAATCCGGCCTGGAGCATGTTTTGCATCAGGGCCGAACCGATACTGCCCGATTTTTCGCTGGCCCCGATCACAGCTACGGAAGCGGGATTGAAAAGATGCTCGAGGTTGAATATGCTCATGTTTCACTCGTAATGACCACTTGGTTTTCTTGCTGACAGGGGTCAACTCCTGTTGCAACCTGTGAATGTTTTGATTTAGCCACTGCATCAAAATGGCGATCAGCGAGTCCATGAACAAGACATAGGCCAAGACGGTAAGCAGCGTTTATATCTAGCGCAAGGTCAGCCGACGAAACGTATCAAACATAAGAGCTGGTTACATACACCAGCTGGGACCGTCTCAGGACACCTTGCGCATGACCACCAGGGACCTGGCTTCTACCGTGATTTGAGCTCCTGCTTTCAAGGATTCTTCCGTATCCACCCATCCGCTGTCAGTATCAAGTTCCTTGATCCAGGATTTACCCCAGTGTTCACCAGGAAGAGTGAAGGTCAAGGATTCATGGTGGGCGTTGAACACGAGGTAGAAGTCATCATCTGAGACCGGTTCGCCTCGAGGATACGGATTCGGTATAGTTTGACCGTTCAAAAAGACACCAACTGACTTGGCGTATCCCTTTCCCCAATCTTCCTCGTCCATCTGGTCGCCATCCAGAGTGAACCAGGCGATATCCTTGACTTCGCCGCCATGGATGGGCCGGCCGTGAAACCAGCGCCGGCGGCGAAAGACCGGATGGTTGCTGCGGTATCTGATGAGCTCTTGGCAAAACTCCAAAAGATCTTGATCGATGTTTTCCCAGTCGTACCAGGAGATCTCGTTGTCCTGGCAGTAGGCGTTGTTGTTTCCCTGCTGGGTGCGGCCGATTTCGTCGCCTCCCAGGAGCATGGGCACGCCCTGTGACAACAGGAGCGTTGCCAGGAAATTTCGCTTCTGGTGTCCCCGCAGATGCAGCACGTCCGAGTCCTCGGTCGGACCCTCGAGGCCGCAGTTCCAGGAACGATTGTGGTCCTCTCCGTCCTGGTTGTTCTCCCCGTTGGCCTGGTTGTGCTTTTCATTGTAGGAGACCAGATCATGGAGGGTGAATCCGTCATGGGCAGTGACAAAATTGATGCTGGCGAAGGGCAGGCGGGAGGTGTTTTCATACAAATCTGAGCTGCCGGTCAAGCGATAGGCGAATTCGCTCAGACTTTGATCCTCACCGCGCCAGAAATCCCGGACGCAGTCCCGATACTTGCCGTTCCATTCGGTCCAGACCGGAGGAAAATTGCCCACCTGATACCCGCCCTCGCCCACGTCCCAGGGCTCGGCGATGAGTTTGACCTGGCTGATGACCGGATCCTGCTGAATGATATCAAAGAAAGCAGACAAACGATCCACGTCGTGGAGTTCCCGGGCCAGGGTGGAGGCCAGGTCGAAACGGAATCCGTCCACGTGCATCTCCTGAATCCAGTAGCGAAGGGAATCCATGATCAGCTGCAGCACATGAGGATGGCGCATGTTCAGGCTGTTGCCGGTTCCGGTGTAATCCATGTAATAGCGCGGGTCCTCGGTCAGACGGTAGTAATAGGCGTTGTCGATGCCCTTGAAGCTGAGCATAGGACCCAGATGGTTGCCCTCTGCAGTATGGTTGTAAACCACATCCAGGATGACTTCGATGCCGGCCTGATGAAGGGCCTTGACCATCTGCTTGAATTCTGCCACCGCGGCCCCGGGGCGCGTGTCCGAGGCATAGTCCATGTGCGGGGCAAAGTAGCCGATGGAGTTGTATCCCCAATAGTTATGCAGGCCCTTGTCCACCAGATGCTTGTCATGGATAAAGGTGTGGATCGGCATGAGCTCGATCGCTGAGATGCCCAGCTGCCTGAGGTACTCCACAACAGCAGGATGGGCCAATCCGCTGTATGTGCCCTGATGCTCGGGAGGCACCTCGGGGTGGTTGATGGTCAGTCCCTTGACGTGGGTCTCGTAAATGACGGTCTCATGCCAGGGAAGCTGCAGTCTCCTGTCACCGCTCCAGTCGAAATAGGGCTGGTGCACCACGCATCTGGGCATGAAGGACGCGCTGTCTGTGTCGCTCATAGTCTCTGGTCCCTGGTTGAACTGGTATGGAAAGACAGCCTCGTCCCACTGGATGGACCCCTCGACGGCCTTGGCATAGGGATCGAGCAAAAGCTTGGCCGGATTGCAGCGATAGCCCTTGGCCGGGTCCCAGGGACCATGGACCCGAAAGCCGTAGCGCTGCCTGGGCTCGATTTCCGGCAGATAAGCGTGCCAGCAGTAGCCGGTCACCTCCGGCAA
This sequence comes from Desulfohalobiaceae bacterium, assembly GCA_021737115.1. Taxonomy (GTDB): domain Bacteria; phylum Desulfobacterota; class Desulfovibrionia; order Desulfovibrionales; family Desulfothermaceae; genus JAABTT01. Next base: position 12,069 of record JAIPER010000044.1, on the reverse strand, counting down.
ATCGATGCGGCTCTCCTCATTGTCTTCGTCGAAAAGGCAGAGTTCCACCTTTTCGGCAACCTCGGAAAACAGGGAGAAATTAGTCCCGGAGCCGTCGTAGACCGCTCCCAGGGGATAGGGCTGACCGGGCCAGACTTTCATTCTCGTACCCTCCTTTTCGGCTATAGAATTTTCGATTTTCACAGCCGAGCCAGTTTGTAGACATCCGAAGCCACCCTGGTCTGCCGGAAAAAGGGATAGCGATACTGTCGATCCAGCTTCTTCCACTGCTGCATCGGCTGCAGAACCAGTCTGGTCCGGTCCAGGATGCAGGCCAGAAGGGAAAGGGTGAAAACAACGAACACTCGGTAGGACCTTCGGCGCTCGTTTTGAGCAGCCAAAGAAGATGTTGAAGTCATAAAGATACCTTCACAGAATGATGCAGTTCACAATGGCGTCCAAAGCGGACGGAGTCAGGAAAGTCTCTGCATTCGTGACTTCGTTTCACAGAAAAACATAAAAGAATACGGCTCTCCTGGCAACGGTGAAAAAGCGGGTATAACAACCGACCCTGATGAATCTGAAGGACTCCAGGTTCACGGTCCAACACCGCCGGTTCATCTTGTCTCTTGGCCACCGACCTGGTATCCTACTTCATCTCAGCGATGATCCATAACAAAACCTCTCCAGTGAAGTATTCATATTATGGAAATTCCCGTTCTCACTGATCTTGTGGTCGTCATCGGCCTGTCCATCGGCGTGATACTGGTCTGCCACCGCTTCAACATACCGCCTCTCATCGGGTTCCTCCTGACCGGGATCCTGGCCGGTCCGCAAACTCTCGGGCTGGTGGGGGCGGTCCACGAGGTCGAAATTCTGGCCGAAATCGGGGTCATCCTGTTGCTCTTCGTCATCGGCATGGAGCTGTCCTTCGATGAACTGCTGCGCTTGCGCAAGCCGGTCTTCCTGGGTGGAACGGCCCAGGTTTTGCTGACCATCATCATCTTCGACGGACTGGTCATGGTCCTGGGCTTCACCTATGGCAAGGCCGTGTTCGCCGGTTTTCTGGCCGCCCTGTCCAGCACGGCCATCGTGCTCAAACTCCTCTCGGACCGGGCGGAACTAGGCGCTCCCCATGGCCGTATTTCCCTGGGCATTCTCATCTTTCAGGATATCGTGGTCGTGCCCATGATGCTGCTGGTGCCCTTTCTGACCGGAAAAGCCGGCAACCTTGGGCTTTCCTTGTTGCTACTCGGGGCCAAGTCGGCCGGCATCATCGGGATGCTCTACATCCTCAGCAAGTTCGTCATCCCCCGGCTGCTCCTGCTGGTGGTGCGGACCCGCAGCCGGGAACTCTTCCTCCTGACCACTCTGGCCCTGTGCTTCTCCATCGCCCTTTTGACCTCCAAGGTCGGCCTCTCCCTGTCCCTGGGCGCTTTTTTAGCCGGACTGCTCATCTCCGAATCCGAGTACTCCCTGTCCGCCCTGGAAGGCATCCTGCCCTTTCGGGACGTGTTCACCAGTGTCTTCTTCATCTCCATCGGCATGCTTCTCGACGTGGGATTCTTCTTCAGCAATCTCTGGCTGGTGCTGCTGTTGTCGCTGGTCATTGTGATCGTCAAAGGGACCATTGCTTCCGGAGCCGCTCTTTTGCTTCGCTACCCCTTTCGTGTGGCCGTTCTCACCGGGTTGTCGCTTTGCCAGATCGGTGAGTTCTCCTTTGTTCTGGCCGGGGTCGGCTTGAGCCACGGCCTGCTGGCACCTGCCGAGTATCAGCTCTTTCTGGCAGTGGCCATCCTGACCATGGGGGCAACCCCGTTTCTGATCATGGCCGCACCCAAAATCTCCAGTCTGCTTTCCAGAGGAATGGCCCCCTGGGAAAGACCCCCGGCGATCTCGACCCATCACGAGCAGCTCAACCAGAAACTGGAAGATCACCTGATCATTGTAGGCTTTGGCGTCGGCGGCCGTCATCTGGCCCAGGCCGCCAAGCTGGCCGGAATCCGCTACATAATTCTGGAGATGAACCCGGATACCGTGCGCACAGAACGAGCCAGAGGTGAACCCATCTTCTTCGGGGACGCGGCCATGGCAGCGGTCCTTGAACAGGCCGGAGTGACTAAGGCTCGCATCCTGGCCGTGGTCATCGCAGATCCGGCGGCTGTCCGGCGAATCGTGGAGGTTTCCCGCAAGGCCAGTCCCAACCTGCGCATCGTAGTCCGGACCCGTTTTCTTGCTGAGATCCAACCCTTGCGCTCACTTGGGGCCAACGAGGTCATCCCTGAGGAGTTCGAGACCTCCATTGAGATCTTTACCAGGGTCATGGCCAGTTATCTGGTTCCCCTCAGGGACATTGAGCGTTTCGTATCCGAGATCCGCAGCGAAAACTACGGCATTCTCTGCGAACCAGGTGATGATGCGGCTGCCACCTGCGAAATGAGCGAGGTGCTGACCGGCTACGAATTGGCTGTGATCAGCCTGGATCAGGGGGCGGCCCTGGAGGGCAAGACCCTTCAGGAAGCTGCCCTGCGCAAGGAGCACGGTCTCAACCTCATCGCTGTAAAGCGGGGTGAAGCCACCCTGGTCAATCCGGATGCGGATTTCAGGCTTCAGGCCGGGGATCGGGCCTATATCTTCGGTGAACACCGGGTCATTCTTAGCAAACGCTATCTCTTTCAAAGCACCCGACAATCCGAGGAGAGCCCTTCCCCAAACTATTGATGCTTACGCTGCGATTTTCATGATTTCCGATGTCAGCCCTGCCGCTGGCAGGGCTGACATATAATTAATTAAGTTATATAAGAATATTTAGCCAGGCTATTATGTATACTGATCCAACTCAGCTTTTTGCGAAATTTGGGCCTAGGCCCTTGGGGTAGCGAGTCTTTGTTGTAAAAACCAAAATTGGATCAGTATAATTGGGTTTAAGTCCACGACTGTCAGTTTAATCAGGATAGAAACTTCGAAAAAATGACGATGGAGTTATACACGAGCTATTCTTTCTCTGTCATTCTGAGCGAGTCCGCGAGCAAAGAATCCCTTATCTTAAGCAGGCTTGCTTTTTGAAAACACGCGAAGTTTCATCTGAGCCCTGCCTCTGGCAGGCCTTGTATGAAACTTGATTTTTCTTGGAGTATGAATAGAGAATGTACGGAGCTGGAAACAATTGCAGCTCATGGTCCGGAGTCATTTCAATTCATCCATGGAGAACAGACATGCCTCAACAATCAAAGTCGCTGATTCTCGGCATTGACCTCGGCGGTACCAAGATTTTAACGGCAGTGATCAACGAGAAGATGGAAGTCATTGCCAGGGACCACAGTATAACACCTGCAGACAAAGGCCCGAATGACATCATCAGGGCCATATGGGATTCAGCCGAGCGCTGCTTTACTCAGACAACACTGGATGTCACCGCGGTCGATGCCATCAGCATTGGGGCCCCCGGACCTTCCAGCCCAGAGGCAGGGATACTCTTCACCTCCCCTAATTTACCCAACATGCGGAATGTTTCACTAGTGGACATATTCCAGAAGGAATTCAACAAAAAGGTATACCTCATCAATGACGCCAACGCCGCAGCCCTGGCTGAATTCAAATTCGGCGCCGCGAGAGGGCTTCGCCATGTCATCTATATCACGGTCAGCACCGGGATCGGCGGCGGCATCATCATTGATGGCCAACTTTACACCGGCGCCATCGGCACCGCGGCCGAACTGGGGCACATGACCATCAACGACCGGGGGCCCCGCTGCAACTGCGGCAACATCGGCTGCTGGGAAACCCTGGCTTCCGGCACGGCCCTGGCCAGGGAAGCCAGGCAAAAAATCCGGGAGGGAGCCCAAACCTCTATTCTGAAACACGCGATCGGCGACATCGACACGGTGGACGCAAAAACCGTTCAGATCGCAGCCCAAAACGGGGATGGCCTGGCTCATGAGCTCATCGCCCGGACCGGGTACTACTTAGGCGTGGGTCTGGCCAACCTCTTGAATATGTTCAACCCGGAGATGATCATCATAGGCGGCGGCGTCTCCAACCTGGGCGAGATGATTTTGGCTCCAGCCTATCAAACCGCTAAGGATCGAGCCTATGATGTGGCCTACAGTGCAGTGCAATTCGCTTCGCCGAAACTGGACAGAAACTCCGGGGTGCTTGGAGCGGCAGCATTTGCCCGGGAGAAATTACAAAAAGCCGGGATCGTACCCTGAGCCCGTGATTTTCAAAGAGTGCTCAACGATCAAAGGAGACCGAACATGGATGATACTCATTTGGACTCCACCATCTTGAATTGACGCCGGAGATGGTGCACGACATCCATCGAAAAGGCGGCACCACCCTCTGCACTTCCCGTGGTCCGCAAGATGTTTTCGAAGCTGATCAAACTCAGGGGCAGGGGCTTCATCGCCGCCCCTCTGCCAAGGACTTGGTTATTCAATAAGCACGAAGTTTCTCGAAGGACTTTCGACCTTTCATTCATGGAGCCACAAATGTCATATCGTGTTCTGGTAACCCATCACCTTGAAGAAACCGAAAAGAAAGCCATTTCCGATGTCTTAAGTGACGTAGCCCGGATCAGCTACTGGCCCGTTGTCTCGGAACCCGAGAAAAACCAGATCCTGGCTGAGACCGACGTTATTCTGGGACAGAGCCTGTCCGCCCGGGAAATACAGCCCCGGGACATCCAGCGGATGGACAAGCTCCGCTTCATCCAGGCGGTCTTTGCCGGTGCGGACAACATCCCCTTCGAGCACATTCCTCCAAGGATCACGGTCGCCTGCAATCCCGGGGCCTTTGCCGAGCCCATTGCCGAACACGTCCTGGCCATGACCCTGGCCCTGGCCAAGTCGCTGCTGGAAAACCACCTCCTCCTGGCCAGGGGCCGGTTCGAGCAGAACAAACTGAACAAGGCCCTGAAAGCGAAGACCTGCGGCATCGTCGGACTGGGAGGCAACGGCAGGGAGGTCGCCGCAATCATGCAGGCCGTGGGCATGACGGTTTACGGCATCAACCGTTCCGGACAAAGCGACCAGGCCGTCGATTTCCTGGGAACCATGAAGGACCTGCCCGCCCTGCTTCAAAACTCCGATGTCCTGGTGCTGTGTGTGCCTTTGACCCGGCAGACGAACAATCTGATCACAAAGCAGGAACTCAGGCAGATGAAGCCGGACGCCATTTTGATCAATGTGGCCAGAGGCGATGTAATCAACCAGAGGGACCTCTACCAGCACTTACGAGAGCATCCGGAATTTCAGGCCGGCATCGACACCTGGTGGGTGGAGCCGGGCACCCACGGCCGTTTTAGCGTTGAGTATCCCTTTTTTGAACTGCCCAATCTGCTCGGATCACCCCATAACGCCGATGATGTCCAAGGGGTCATGACCGCGGCCACGAAAAAGGCTGCGCTAAACATCAGGCATTTCCTGCTGGGAGAAAAAATCTTCGGGGAGGTCGATCGCAAAGATTATGAGTTCTGATGCCAGCTTACGAACTTCAGACTTCGTATGTGACTGGTTTTTCATAAGAGCCCTGCCGCTGGCCGCAGACGCCCAGTTGGATCGAAACAAAACTTTGGCTCACCTCCTCCGTCATTCCGGCGGAGGTCGGAATCCAGGAGAAAGGGCACTATTCCGTCATTCCGGCGGAATGACGGACAAGAGAATGAGGCATCTGAAGAACTGAAAGTACGCAAAAATCCGTAGCAATCCGCTTGCCCAGTTGAATCTCTTCCATTCAACCGGAGTGTGATCCGTGGGCAAAACTCTTCATTTCCTATACTTTGCTTATCCATGGGATAGGAATCACATACCGGCTATTAGGCCGCTTGCAGCATGAAATCCACGTGCACAGCCTCAAAGGGAAACTCGATGCGGCCATTCTCGGTCTTTTGGAGTATGCCGACATCCAATAGGACATGCACATCCCCATGAACAGCCTTTACGTCCCTTCCCAGCCGCCTCGCTGTTTCACGTATGGTCAATGGTCCTGCTCCTGTCATTACCTTGAGCAATTCCCAGCGTTTGCTGGTGAAGACCTTGAAAAGTAATGAAGGAGACTCGAAGCTGATAATGTTTCCTTGTGATTTTCCTTCAAACGCTCTACTGATGCGTTGGTTTGTCTTTTCACGAGAAGAGACAACCAAGGTTACGGTACTCATGTCAAGACCTCCACTTATCCACATCTTTCCAAAAATCAGCAAGCAAGGCTCGTGAGTTGGTGAAAGTATATGGAATTTCAACATAACAACATGACAATCTGTTGTCAATAAGAACAACAATTCTGAGTCAATCCGGAGGAACGAGCCTGGTCCGGCATGCTATCGTTGAGCTGGGCCTGCGCAAGCAGGGCCTTATTTAGGGATGAAAAACCTCCCCTAGCTTCTATTCAATCTCGGGGTGTCTGTAAAAGTTCACCAGACTGTCACACATGAGTTGGGCCGCTTCACCTCCATATTGGGTGGAACCAATGCCGTCAAAGACCGCGAACAGCTCCTCCCCCCTCTCCGCCTCCTGGACAATGGGAGCCTTTCGACTCAAGATTTTATACCTGTCGGCATTTCGCCTGCGGCCCCGACCGGCCTGACTGTGCACCCCAACGTATGCGGGTAAGATATTTTCTTGTATGAATCCTTTTTTGCATAAAGATTTGGAATGGATAACATGCTCAATAAATTTTGGTCCGTGAGCGGATGAAGCTGAGGCCAGCAACAAATCTTTGACAATCCGATGCATTGGTATTATAATTTTTATCTATTCTCGATTCTTACTTAAAATTTTAGTAGTCACATTCAGTAGATTCCTCTTTGGAGTGCCACATTGAAATTCAGCGAACTTGTCCGGTTACTTGAACAGCATCACTTTAAAATTATTAAGGAAAAAGGATCAATCAGATATTATGGCAAACCAGGATGGCAGAATTTGATCCGAGTTGATTATCATGGTTCGAAAGAAGTACCCACAGGCACATGTCATCAAATTCTCAAAGCAGCAGGAATAAGGAAGACACAATGATTCAATTACCCTATTCATTAGTCATCGAAGCGACCGAAGAGCCAGATTATTTTGGTTTTTTTTCCCCGGATTTGGAAGGATTTTCTGGTATCGGACATTCTGTCGAAGATTGTTTGTTCAAGGCAAAGTGGGGCATGAAAGAACATATCGAATTACTCAAACATGAAGGTCTGCCGATCCCCCCATATAATCCAGACCCAAAGATTGTTGTACAGAATGAAAAGAAAATGGCAGCTGCTTGACTCCCATTGCAGGAGTTGACACGACGAAACCAGATTTGATCTTGCGTAGCCTGAATTCTCCCCCTTTTTTATCAGATTCTCCCCCTTGGGTCCCTGGCATAAATACACTTACCGCCCGCATCACTCCGCCAGTTCCAGGACCCGCTTCCGCCTTGCAGCTATCTGCTCATCGACCTCGGCTGCCGGCCTACCGTACTTTCCCCTCGAATAATTCCGGTTCTGCCTGGCCCTGGCCTGGCTCGACCTTGTCTGGTCTTTTTCCGTGTGGAAGCTGAAGGGCTGGACATTTAAGCTCCCCAGCTGGAGCTTGCTGTAGCCCTGCCGATCCGGGAGATTGACCAGATCCAGGCTGCTGAATCGGGGCTGGAGCATGGGGCCCAGGCTGGGAGCGTCCTGCTGGCCCACCCGGAAAAAGAGCAGGCTGCCCACATTGCCCAGCACCGCCGAAAGCAGGTCCTGCCCATGATCCCTGCCGGTTAGCTGGGCTGCGTATTGGGTGGCCATGACCAGGCCCATGCGGTACTTCCTGGCCTCGGAGAGAAGCTCCATGAAATTCTCCACCGGCAGGTTGTGGGCCTCGTCCACATAGAGAAAAAAAACCTGCGCTCGGCCACCGGCAGATCCCCCCGTTTCATGGCCGCCAGCTTGAACTTGGTCACCAGCTGATTGGCTAAAAGGCCGCTGACCACTGGACCGAAGCGTCCCTTGCCCATATTGACCAGCAGGATTTTGCCCGAATTCATGATCTTCTCGAAATCGAGGCTCGTCTTCTCCTGGCCGATGATCCGTTTTAGGGTCGTGTCCTGGATGAAGCGGTTGAGCTTGGAGGTATGGATTCCAGCAAGGTGGACTTGCCGGTCCCGGTCTGACCCAGGACAAAGGTGTGCTTCATGCGATCGTCGACGCTCTGATGCACCGGCTGGGTGATGCCCTGATGGCTGTTCACTAACAGCCTCAGGCTGTTGCTTTCAGGCGTGGTCTCCGGGAGATGGGCCAGGCAGGTCCTGGCCCGCTGTACCGGCAGACCCGGGATGTCCTCCAGGGGCGGGCTGGGCAGCCGGAAGGCGCAGGCCGCCTCCCGGACTGAAAAAAAACCCTGTTCATAGAAGTACCCGGCATCCTGTACCGGCTCCTGATCCAGGGAGGTGCAGGCAAAACCGCCCTGGTACATGTCCTTCTCTTCTTCCAGATATCCGCCAACGGTCATGGACCGGCCCAGGACCCCGGCCAGCCCACGGTCTGCTCCGCTGCCTTTGAGGACAAAAACGCCGACCCGAAAGGCCGCCCCGGCCTGTTCTGCCTGCTGCTTTATAACGGCTGAGCGCAGCTCTTTGGCCTGATGATAGGCAGGCAGCCCGTCCTGATGGGCGTTCATGATCTGCTCGCATTGCTGGATTGTTTGCTCCAGCCGGCCGGCATCCCGGGCTCCTTCGCCCACAGGCTTCAAGCGTATCAGGACGTGGACCGGATCCAGCTGGTTCATGAGGGTCTTCAAAAGAATGCTCCAGTCGTCCTGGGCCGGCACAAAGGGAAAGGTATGCTCGACCAGGCTCCAACCACTTTTTGTCTTCTCCCGGCTTCTGTTAGCGTGTCCAAAACCCTGCACACTTAAGCGTTCAGACGGCTGATCCACATTGATCGCCTCTTTCCTGCGATGAATGCAGACCACTCCTGGCGATTGGGCCAACCCGGTCCGTTCTTGCAGTTCCTGCAGCTCCTGGATGGGACAAAAGGTGATCTCCTGCAGATGGGACCGCAGCAGGGGATGCAGGGACAGATAGGAAATGATGAGCCCTTCTTTGACCTCCTCTTCGCTTCCCGCGCAGCTGGTCAGCGTCAAGGTGATCTCCAGCCGCCCCCGGGTCTGATAGAGGATATTGGGGCTGGCCTTGTAGTGCAGCTCAAAGACTCCCTCGTCCGCCCAGGCGGCCAGGGCCTGCAACAGGGCTTCCCGTTTTCCCTGGAGCTGGACCGGATCCAAAGGATGTCTGACCTTGGCGTTCGGCACCTGAACCGCATCAGCCAACAGCTGACCATTGATGATCGACTCCACCTTGAACCCGATCCGCCCCTGCACGTGGTCACTTTCTTCCCTGACCTCCACAGCCGGAAAAAATGGCCTGTTCTTCATTGTTTCTTCCCCTCCTATAAAAAATGAAAAGTTAATTGATCAGCTCACCCGGTGAAGCACTTAAGACGAAATCAGCTCGTCTTCTAAAAAGACTTGACAATCTAAGCCCATTCCTTAGATCATTGATACAGAAAACAGTTCAATATTTTTGGCCAATACTCCAAAACCCAAACTGAAAATAGAGTTTTGAATATGACGGTAACTGTCGATATGAAACAAGTCTCCAGATTTATGCTTCTTGAGGCATAGTCTGAAAAACACACTGCTGAAGAAAAAAAGGAAAATGGAAATGTCGCCAGCTGTCTTGAGAACAGGACCTTATAGGTTTTACTTCGTCAGCCATGACATGCATGAACCATCGCATATTCACATTGATCGTGGCGCTTTTTCCGCCAAATTTTGGCTTAATCCTGTAGCCCTGGCATACAATATTGGTTTTCCAGCAAAAGAGTTGAGGAAATTGGAAGCACTCACAAAGAAACACCAAAAAGAATTATTGGAGGCATGGAATGAATACTTTGGAACCTAAAGCAGGGGAACGCGTCAGGGACGTGCAGTTTACCGAAGATGCTATTAGTGTGGATCTTTTTGACGGAAGGACCATAACGGTTCCCCTGGCTTGGTACCCAAGATTGCTGCATGCATCAAAGGAACAGCTTCAGAACTGGAAAATTGCTGGGGCGGGATATGGTATTCATTGGCCAGACATTGATGAAGACCTCAATACCCAGGGTCTCTTGCAGGGTGCCCCAGCTCCTCGAAAGGCCACGAAAGCAGCATAGAAGAATTGGCAATACAGTCTTCTATTCGTGCCCATTCGCCTGCCCCGTTCACCGGAGCCCATTTTATGGGAGTGAACTGGGGTGAGCATTCGCTTATCCAGTTAACCGGTGTTCTCTTTGGGGTTAATCGGGATGGACAAAGGTTCTTATTCTTCCTTCCCTTCAGCCCTGATCCGAATGGACAAGATCCGCTCAATAGCCTCACTCTTCAAGCCGATCTCGCATAGCTCCCGAGCCATGTCCGTTGAAATGGAAGGAGTCGAGCAGGTTGAAGGATTTGAGTCCCGCCAGGTACCACAGGGACATCAGGCTGCAGACCGGCCACAAGGCCCGGCGCCGCTGCGCCTCCTCCATTTGCAGATCCGGCCTGAAATTGAATAGCCAGTTCCAGTTCTCCACGTAGTTGACAAGAAATCCGAAGCGTTTTGGCTTGGTATCCATCCAACTTCCCCTTTGGCTTTTGAATGAAAGACTCGCAACCCCATCACTCTTCATGAATGAGATTAGACAATCATTTTCCAAAATTATTTTGGGAAAAGAAGAGTCGGCAGGGAAATATGCAAAAAGACTAAAATGATGGGCTTATTTCACTTGACAATACATTCACTGTTTCTTACAATTTATTTATCGATCATCAATATGGAGAAACATATGGAAACAACGATTTCGAGTAAATATCAGGTGGTCATTCCAAAGGTTGTTCGAGAAAGAATGCATCTCCAGCCAAAACAGAAACTGACCGTTCTCCAAAAGGACGACATGGTTATCCTTGTCCCTCAAAAGAACCTGGAGTCTTTACGTGGTATTGCCAAAGGGGCAGACCTCAATAACTATCGAGATAAAAGGGATCGTTTTTGATGCATATTGTAGATTCGTGTGGTTGGCTGGAATGGTTTTCAGACGGAAGTCTGGCTGATGCCTATGCCCCGCATCTTCGTGATGAAGAACAACTGCTTGTTCCAGCTGTTGTACTCTTCGAAGTCTACAAAATTCTCAAAAGGGAAACCGACGAAGAAAAGGCAATTCTTGCAGCAAGTTCAATGAAGAGGTCCTTGATTGTCCCTTTAGAAGAAGTCCTTTCACTCAAGGTTGCAGATACAGCCCTGCAAAATAATCTTGCCATGGCTGATGCCATTGTCTATGCAACGGCTCTGTTGTATGAAGTTCAGTTGTATACCTCTGATGCTGATTTTCAAGGCTTACCCCTGGTGCAGATGATCAGTGAGTAACGGATAAAAATATGGAGTGGTTCAGGCTAAGAAAGCATTTTTCAAAAAATCATCTTCCTTCCAAATACTTATGCCTACAAACAGGACATGGATTGCCCTTTCTTCCATGATCGCTACACCACCAAGTCTTATATTTTGGACAATGAGTAAATCTTTTGCCACTTTTTTCAGTCCGCGTACATCCTGAAGCATCACATTGAACAACTGACATAAATAGAGCAGGTCGCATAAAACAGCAAAGCTGAGGCTGACACCTGTTTCACTGGGCAGGCATGATTTGATGGATTATTTTTTCTCTGACCGGAAGCCTGCGGTCAAGGAAATCCGCCTCCGGCAGGAGAGACCTTTCCGGCGGGCATCCGGCACGCCGAAAAATCTTTCTTCTCATCCTGTATATCCTGTAAATCCTGTCAACAGATTTCTGAAATTCTTGAGTTCTGAATCTCTAAAAACAAACTCATTCCTTAAATGGTATAACAAAGTATCCGCGGTGGACTACCTCTTTTCTGTCGGCAAAAGAAAGCAGGAGGCAAGCATCTTCAGCATTCTCAAAAAGGATTTATTCCGTCTCTAACTTATGCAGGAAATGAATAAAGTCTGACAAATCTTTGGAGACAAGCCGAAAACACTGCTGCACTTCTTTTGCCAGTTCTTCCAACCTGGAAGGTTTTAGATTGAAAGTGTAAACATTTCGTA
>JAIPER010000043.1 GCA_021737115.1 Desulfohalobiaceae bacterium | reverse complement strand
AGCCCCGGATCCGCCAGGAGTCTGATCTGTGAGAGCACGCTGTTTTCCTTGTCAAGAAAGTCTGTGGCCTGCTGGCTGAAAAAAGCGGTTTTGACCTTTGATCCGAATTGTACGCTTCCGTTTCCCGGCCTGAGCGAACCCGTGATGATCTTCAAGAGAGTGGTCTTTCCACAGCCGTTGGGTCCGGCCAGGGCTACTTTCTGACCCCTTTGCAGCAGAAAATCGAGTCCGGAGAACAGGGGCCGCGCTTGGGGATAGGGGGCCGTGAGCTTCTGGCCGCTGACCATGGTGGCATTGCCGCGGGGCGGCTCCGGCCAGGAGAATTGCAACTGTTTGCTTTGCTTGGAGGGGCTCAGTTTCCCTTTTTCTTCCTGGAGGCGCTCGATCTGTTTCAGCCTGCTCTGGGCCTGGCCTGCTTTTCGGGCCTTGTAGCGAAAACGGTCCACAAAACTCTGTTTATGTTCGATTTCCTGCTCCAGTTTGACCCGTTGTCTGGCCAGGGCCTCTTCCCGCTCCTGTTGCCAGGCCAGAAAGCGGCTGAAATTGCCTTCAAAGAAAACCGGATTTTCCGATTCCATGTACAGAACCCGGTTGGCCACCCTGTCCAGGAAGTAGCGGTCGTGGGCCACAAATATGAGGACCCCCCGGTAGCCGGTCAGAAAGTTCTCCAGCCAGCGAACGGCCTCCAGATCCAGATGGTTGGTGGGTTCGTCCAAAAGCAGGGTGTCGGTGCCCTGGACCAGGACCCGAGCCAGTTTGGCCCGTTCCTGCCAGCCGCCGGAAAATTTCTTCAAGGGAATCTCGAAGGAAGCAGGGGTGAACCCCAGGCCGGTCAGGATGGATTTGGCCTTGTGTTCGGGGTTGTAGCCGAATACCTGCTCCAGGCGGGTCTGTTCCTGGCCGAGTTGTGCAAGCAACTGGGCGTCGTTGGCTTCAATGGCCCGGGACCAGCGAGTCCAGAGTCGGCTCCAGGAGGGCAGGACTTCCAGAACCCAGGTCAAAAGCGGGGTTTCAAGAACCGCCTCATCCACTTCCTGGGCCCCGTACCCTACTTTGGTCTCTTTGGGCAGAAAGACGACTTTTCCGGAATCCGGTCCGGTTCTTCCGGAAAGAATCCGCAACAGGGTGGACTTGCCACACCCGTTGGATCCGATCAGGGCCAGGCGATCACCGGGACCGAGTTCCAGGGAGACGTCCCGGAAGAGGTCCCGGTTTCCGTAAGATTTGGTCAGTGATACGAGCTGCAGTCTGGACATAAGGTCTAAATGGCCAATGCTTCTTTAAGCGGCGAGACGTTCCCGCACATAGTTGACCAGGCCCCCTTTTGACAGAATGTCCCGCATGAATTCCGGAAGAGGGGCGGTGCTCAGGGTCAGGTCCTTGCTTTGGTCGGTGATCAGGCCCTTTAAGGCGTCGATCTTCAGGTGGTCGTCCTGATCGATTTGGTGTACGTCATCCCCGATTTCCAGAAGGACGAGCCCCATGTTGAATCCGTTGCGGTAAAAGATGCGGGCGAAACTGTGGGCGATAACCACCGGTATCCCGGCCCCGAGGATAGCCAGAGGGGCGTGTTCCCTGGATGAACCGCAGCCGAAATTCTTGTCGGCAACGATGATGTCCCCGGGGCTGATCCGCTGGACCCAGTCTTCTTGAATCCCGGCCATGCAGGATCTGCCCAGGACTTCTTTCTCAGTGCTCACCAGGTACTTGGCCGGAATGATGGCGTCGGTGTCGATGTGCGCTCCAAGCTTGTGCGCTTTTCCTTGAAAAAACATAGCAGAGCCTCGTTTGCGGTGTTCCAGCTTCTGAGCTGTAACCAGTTAAAATGATAATTTATTCACGATATGGACATCATTAAATATATAAAACAATTATATGTCCGCTCTGCCAGAGGCAGAGCGGACATATAATTGTTTTTGAACATACTCAAAGCTTGTTCGGGTCAGTGATCCTGCCGGTCACCGCGCTGGCGGCGGCGACAGACGGTCCGGACAGATAGACCTCGCTCTCCAGGCTGCCCATTCTGCCTTTGAAATTCCTGTTCGTGGTGGCCAGGCACCTCTCCCCGGAGGCCAGGATACCCATGTGCCCGCCCAGACAGGGGCCGCAGGTCGGCGGTCCGATGATGGCTCCGGCCTGCATGAAGGTCTCCAGCAAGCCTTCATGCAGGGCCTGTGCGTAGACCCTGGGGGTGGCGGGGAGAACGATGAGGCGCAGGCCCTGGGCCGCTTTTCGACCTTTCAGGATTGCGGCCGCCGCTCTGAGGTCGCTTATCCTGCCGTTGGTGCAGGAGCCGATGACCACCTGGTCGAGGGGGATCTCCCGGAGTTCTTCGGCGGGACGGACATTTTCCGGAAGGTGCGGGCAGGCCACCTGGGGAGGAAGCCGATCCAGATCGATGCTGATCCGTTCCGGATAGGCGGCCTCGGGATCGGGCCAGAGTTCCCGGTCTCCGGTGCGGCCTGCGGCCTGGAGATAATTAAGGGTCATCTGGTCGCAGGGGAAAAGACCGACCTTGGCCCCGGCCTCGATGGCCATGTTGGCCACGGTCAACCTGGCTTCGACAGAGAGCCGGTCCAGGCCGGGCCCCGAGAACTCCAGGGCTTTGTAGAGCGCTCCGTCAACGCCGAGCCGGGAAATAAGCCAGAGGATCACATCCTTGCCCCCGCAATGTTCCTGGAGGCTGCCCTCCAGGTCGATCCTGATGGTCTCGGGCACCTTGAACCAGGTCCGGCCGAGGACCATGGCCGCGGCGATGTCCGTGCTGCCCAGTCCGGTGGCAAAGCTGCCGATCCCGCCGTAGGTGCAGGTGTGGCTGTCTGCTCCCACGATGATGTCCCCGGGGCCGATCAGGCCGGCCTCCGGCAGCAGGGCGTGCTCCACTCCACAATCTCCGCCTTCGTAATAGTGGGTGATGCCCATTTTCCGGGCAAATTGCCGGACCGTCTTGACCTGTTCCGCGGATGCGATGTCCTTGTTCGGGGTGAAGTGGTCGCAGACCAGAAAGATCCGGTTTGGGTCAAAGACGCTCTCCGCCCCCATGGCTTCAAAGGATTTGATGGCCAGGGGCGCGGTGATGTCGTTGGCCAGGACGCCCGAGACCCCGGCCTGAATGATCTGCCCGGGCCCTTGTATTTCCTCTTCGCAGAACTGCTGCAGGATTTTTTCGGCTAGAGTTCGACGCATATCTTCTCCTCTTCCCGTTTGGCCAGTCTGTTCAGGGCGTTGATGTAGGCCTTGGCGCTGGCGACAATGATGTCCGGATCGGATCCGCGGCCCACGGCGGTCCGTTCGCCCTCTTCCAGCTTGACGGTCACCTCCCCCTGGGCGTCTGTCCCCCCGGTAATACCGGTTATGGAAAAATTAGCCAGTTCAGGGGATCGATCGACGATTTTGGAAATCCCGTTGAACACGGCGTCGATGGGGCCGACACCGAACTCGGACAGTTGTTTTTCCTGGCCGTCGACGACCATTTTCAAGGTAGCCGTTGGAATGGCCATATTGCCCGAAAGCGAGCTCAAATACAAGAGCTTGTATTTGTCCGGAATACGGAAAACCTCTTCCAGAACCAGGGCTTCCAGATCTTCCACAAAGATCTGCTTCTTGATATCGGCCAGCTTCTTGACTGCGGCAAAGACGATGTCCAACTGCTCCGGCTCGAGACGGTAGCCGAGCTGTTCCAGGCGCTGCTGGCAGGCATGCCGTCCGGAGTGTTTGCCCATGACCATCTCCGAAGGAGGACGGCCGATGCTATCGGGAGTCATGATCTCGTAAGTCTGTTTGTTCTGGATCATCCCGTGCTGGTGGATGCCGGCCTCGTGGGCAAAGGCGTTGCCGCCGACAATGGCTTTGTAGGCGGAGATAGGCTGACCGATGATCATGGAAAGCAGCCTGCAGGCCGGATAAAGCTGTTCGGAATCGACTCCGGTTTGCAGCCGGTGGATGTCCTCTCTGACCTTCAGGGCCATGATCACCTCCTCCAGGGCTGCGTTGCCGGCCCGCTCGCCGATTCCGTTCAGGGTGACTTCCGCCTGTCTGGCTCCGGCATCCAGAGCGGCCAGGGTGTTGGCCACGGCCAGACCGAGGTCGTTGTGGCAATGGACACTGATGACCGCCTGATCGATGTTCTTGACCTGTTTTTTGAGGTAAAGGATCAGTTCGGAAAACTCCTGAGGTTGGGTGTAGCCCACGGTGTCCGGGATGTTCACGGTAGTCGCCCCGCAACCGATGGCGGTTTCCAGGACCCTGGCCAGGAAATCCCAATCCGACCGGGAGGCGTCTTCGGCTGAAAATTCGATGTTTTCGGTGTATCCGGCCGCCCTGGTCACGGCGTTGGCCACCGCTTCCAGAACCTGCTCCCGGGTCATGTTCAATTTGTGCTGCATGTGGATGTTCGACGTAGCCAGGAAAGTATGAATCCTGGGTCGCCTCGCCTCTTTGATCGCTTCCCAGGCCCGGTCGATATCCGGGTTTGAGCATCGGCTGAGGGCGGCGACCTGGGCTTTTTCTATGACAGAGCTTATCTCCCGGACGGATTCGAATTCACCCTGGCTGGAGGCGGGAAACCCGGCTTCGATGACGTCCACGCCGAGCTGGTCCAGCTGCCTGGCCAGACGCCTCTTTTCCTGCTGGTTCATGCTGGCCCCGGGGGACTGCTCGCCGTCGCGCAGGGTGGTGTCAAAAATATACATTCTCTCGGACATGGTCTTTCCTCCTTATTCGGTTTTCTCCCGGGGACAAAAAGTCCCCGGGAGAAAACCGAATATTGGTAGATTAATTTTTCGATCCACGGCAAAATACAAGACAAAACTCCAGGCTCCAAAGCCCGGGCTCTTTTGAGAAGCTTCTCTCGGTAATAAAAGCGGGCATTTGACAATGTCTATTGCTCCCGCGCACGACTGCCGAGACATGATCCCTTCCCTGATCAGGGTTTGGATTTTTATAGAAATGGGGGTGTTGTGAGTGTTGGTCAGGGCTTATGGCGGATAAGCCCACCTAGAAAGGTCCCCCGGCGCAGGGGCAGGACCAGGAAGGAGTAGATCAGGCCGGAGGCCAGATAGGCTGAAGAGAAGAGAAAGCCCAGCAGTTTGGGTTCGGAGGCCACCAGGACGAAGAGCAGCACGACGCTGACCGAGGTGGTGAACGGATGGGCCCGGATGTATTCGACTTCTTTGAAGGAGGCGTAGCTGACTTGACTGACCATGAGCAGGGCCAGGACGATCAAAAACAGCAGGGAGACCGCCGGCAGCAGGGATGCCTGCAGAGAGGCGGGGAGATAGGTGGAAAAAAGGACCAATGTCGACAAGGAGCAGGCCGCTGCAGGTATCGGCAGGCCCACAAAGAATTTGCTCGATTTTTCCTCGGTCTGATCGGACTGGATGTTGAACCTGGCCAGACGCAGGGCGCCGCAGGCCAGAAAAAGGAAGGAGGAGGCTATCCCCAGACGTCCGAAGACTGAAGTCTGCCAGAGAAAAATCATCAGAGCCGGGGCCACTCCGAAGGAGACCAGGTCGGCCAGGGAATCCAGCTGAACCCCGAAACTGGAGCTGCCTTTGGTCATCCTGGCCACTTTTCCGTCCAGCCCGTCTAAGACGCAGCTGACCAGTATTCCGGTGGCCGACCACATGAAATAGCCTTCAACTGCCCATAGAACAGCCAAAAAACCGGTGAAAAGGCTGGCTGTGGTCAACAGGTTCGGGAGAATATAAACTGATTTGTTGCGTGATTCCTGCATATTATTTAATGATGGAGATTAAGCGGCAGCCACGATGGTCTGGCCGGCAAAGACTTTTTCGCCCACGTGAACTTTAACAGTATAACCCGGCGGCAGATAAAGGTCAACTCTGGACCCGAACTTGATCAATCCCAGCCTCTGCCCACGCCGGACAGGGTCCCCGGGTTCGGCGTGACAGACGATTCGCCGGGCCACGAGACCGGCGATCTGGACCATGACCAGTTGACGGCCCTCCTGGTCGCTGATTAAAAACACATTCCGCTCGTTGTCCCGGGAAGCCTTATCCAGGGAGGCATTGAGGAAACGACCGGGATAATAGGTGATCTTCTCCACCATTCCCTGGACAGGGCTGCGGTTGACATGGACATCGAAGACATTCATAAATATGCTGATTCTGGTTCTGAGCTCGTTGGAAGCCGGATCAGGCCGCTGCTCGACGCTCAGGATCCTGCCGTCGGCCGGGGACACGGCCAGACCCGGGCCGGTCGGGGGATAACGCTCGGGGTCCCGGAAAAAGTGGAAGACGCAGAAGGTGCCAAGGAGAAGAACAAAGGCCGGGAAATCCCAGTCCAGCGTGGCCAGGACCAGGGTGGCGAAGGCTGAGAAGAGGATGAGGGGCAGTCCCTCCCTGGAAATTCCAACATCAGGTGTCCGCATGCACATACTCCTGTTGCGAGTTGTTTCGGCTTTCGGCCAGCGCTTGCCTCCCTGGCAACCGCCAGTCAAAGTCCGTGGTTCGGGGTAACTGGAAAGGGAGAATCATTTACAATCTTTCAGGTAGTGAGTAGGATCAGGGTCTTTGGGTCGCTGCGGTTTCTGATTCCATAAGGAGTTGACATTTGAAAAAGATACTGGCCGTTGGGGTTCATCTCTACACGAGTATGGGGATCGTACCTGCCTTTGTGGCCTCTTTGTGCCTGTTTAGCGGCAATGGAAAAGGGTTTTTGATTTCCCTGTGGGTGGCTGTTTTCATCGATGCCACCGACGGGGTCCTGGCCAGGAAATTCCAGGTCAAAGAGACCCTGCCCGGTTTTGACGGGGGAAGGCTCGACGACATCATCGATTACGTGACCTATGTCTTTCTGCCCTGTCTGGCCCTGGTCCGATTCGAGGTCCTGCCCCAGGAGTATTCCTGGTGGGCTTTGTTGCCCATGCTGGCCAGCAGCTATGGATTTTCCCAGGGAGAGGCCAAAACAGAGGAGTCCTTTGTCGGGTTCCCGTCCTATTGGAACGTCTTTTTCCTGTATATGTATGTCCTCTCGCCCTCCCCGAGCGTGCTCCTGGGCTTTCTGGTGGCTTTGTCCATCCTGACCTTCATCCCCATTCATTACATCTATCCTTCCAGGACCAGGTGGCTGCGAAAGCTGAATGTCTCCCTGTCCTTTTTCTACGGGATCTTAACCGCCATCCTCTGTTTTTTTGCCGAGGCGGCCTGGGCGGAAAGGCTGGCCATGCTGACCTTGTTGTATCCTGTTTACTACGCCCTGGCCTCGTTTGTCTTTCATCAGAAGATGAAGCAAAGAGAGGCCGAGGCCTCGTAATCTAAAGGTTCAGGAGTGCTGTTTCTGGAAGCGTCCCATGAACTCCTGCAGGGCCTTGACCCCTTCGATGGGCATGGCGTTGTAAATGCTGGCCCGACAGCCCCCGACGCTGCGGTGTCCTTTTAGCTGCACCATCCCGGCCCTGGTGGCCTCTTCCAGGAACTGCTTCTCCAGGGATTCCTCCGGAAGCCGGAAGACGATGTTCATCAGGGACCGACTCGCGGGGTCCACCGGCGAGCGATAGAAACCATTGCTGTTGTCGATGGTCTCGTAGAGGATTCTCGATTTTTTTTCCGCCGCCTCCTGCATGGCCTGCAAGCCGCCTTGGGCCTTCATCCATTTCAGGACCTTGCCCAGCATGTACACCGAGAAGACCGGCGGGGTATTGAACATCGATTCTTTGGCCTGATGCAGATCATAGCGCAGGTAGCGGGGAATGTCCCGGTTGGTGTTGTCCAGGATCTTGGTGCGGATGAAGACCACGGCCATTCCTGCCGGTCCCAGGTTTTTCTGGGTCCCGCCGTAGATCAGGTCGAATTTGTCCCAGTCCACGGGCCGGGACATGTAATCCGACGACATGTCCGCCACCAGAGGAACGCCGGTATCAGGCCAATGATTGTAGCGGATGCCGCCAATGGTTTCGTTGGAGGTGATGTGCAGGTAGCGGGTCTGATCTTCTATGGACAGCTCGCTGTCTGCGGGCATGCGGGTGTACCCGCTCTCGGCTCCGTCCCAGGCTGAGTAGGCGTTGGCCACGGGCTGGGCGTCGCTCAGGGCCCCCTTGCCCCAGTGGCCGGAAAGGACATAGCCCGCCTGGACCGAGTCGTTCAAAAGGTTCAGGGGAACCATGGCAAACTGCAGGGTGGCCCCGCCCTGGATGAAGAGGACGCTGAAGTCGCTGGGGGCTTGAAAGATCTCCAGGGACAGATCCATGGCTTCATGGTGGACAGCGTCGTATTCCTTGCCCCGGTGGCTCATCTCCAGAAGGGACATGCCCGCGTTTTGAAAGTTCACAAATTCCTTCTGGGCCTCTTCGAGCACGGGCAGGGGCAGGGTGCAGGGGCCGGCCCCGAAATTATAAACACGTTCGGTCATTTTATCCTCCGGTTATACTTCAGAGCTCTTTGCAGTGAGATGAAGTTTGTAAGAATTTTTGAACGTCTTAGTGTGACTTCATTTGATTTCAAAAAAAGCACACCTGCTGAAGAAAAGGGATTCTTCGCTCGCGGACTCGCTCAGAATGACAAGCAAAGGCGCTGGTTACCCGCAAGCGCAGGCGTCGGCCTGGTTCACGGCATTGATGGCTTTGTCCTCTTTGAGGTAGGCTGTGATCTGCCGGGCCACAGCCACGGCAACATTGACCTGGGCCTCCAGGGTCGAGGCCCCGAGATGGGGGGTGGCCACGAAGTTGTCCAGACCGAGCAGGGGATGGTCCCCCGGGGGCTCTTCCCTGAAGACGTCCATGGCCGCCCCGGCCACTTTGCCCGAGGTCATGGCCTCATAGAGGTCGTTCTCTTCGACGATGCCGCCCCGGGAGCAGTTGATGAGCATGACCCCTTCCTTCATTTTGGAAAAGGCCTGCTTGTTGATCATATCGGCCGTGTTCTCGTCCTTGGGGACATGGATGGTAATGTAGTCGGAGCGCTGGTAGAGTTCTTCCAGGGTGACGCTTTCATGGCCCAGTTCCTCGATAAGCTCGTTGGTGAAACAGGGGTCGTGGACGATGACCTTCATCTTCAGTCCCCGGGCCCGGTCAGCCACGATGGATCCGATGTTGCCGCAACCGATGACTCCCAGGGTCTTGTTCATGACCTCTCTGCCCTGGAGCTTCTTCTTCTCCCAGGAACCCTGCTTCAGAGTGGCCGTGCCTCTGGGGATGTTCCTGGTCAGGGCCATCATCATGGCGATGGCGTGTTCGGCGGCACTGACCGTGTTCCCGCCCGGGGTGTTCATGACCACGACCCCCTTTTCCGAGGCTGCGGGGATATCCACATTGTCCAGGCCTATGCCGGCCCGGCCGATGACCTTCAGGTTTGTCGCAGCCTGGATCAGGTCCCTGGTGACTTTGGTCGCACTTCTGATGACCAGGCCGTGGTATTGGCCGATAATCTCCTGCAATTCTTCAGGACTGAGACCGGTCTTGACGTCAACCTCTATCCCCTCTTCCTTTTCCAGTATTTCGATTCCTGCTTGATGCAGGTTGTCACTGATAAGGACTTTCATCTGTACCTCCCTTATAGGTTCCGGTTGTCATTTTCCTGTTCCTGGACGATTAAAGCAAGAACAGGAAAATGATGTATGGTTTAAAAACAACGGTTGAATTGTAAGCATAGTCATATCTTGGTTTGTTTGTCAATTCGATGGAAAATTATCTCTTTCCCTGGAGGATTCAGGGGATTAGGCCGAGTTTTTTTTATAGCCTTTAAGAAAAAGTTTTTGGATTTATGCCGGATAACCAACTCTTATTCCTTGTCTTAACAATCCAAAATCCCTCCGGGGCGTAGACCCCTACGGGCCGGAGGCCAAAATCTAAAATTCTATAGGCAGGGTCAAACAGGGAGGAGCAATCGGCTTCAGGTCTGAACCCGGAGTTGCTTGATGCGTTTTTTGAATTTTCGGATCAGAGTCTTGTCCCGGCTGCCTGCATAGCGCAGTTGGATGTAGAGCCGGGTGATCTCCCTGACCCGGCTGTTCGTAAGCCGGGAGTCGAAAGAGAGCCTCCGGGAAAGGTCGAGAGGTCCCTCGTGGGGGTAAACGCTTACTCCGGATTTGCTGAGTTTTCGCAAAAACCGGTGGTAGAGTTTTTGGACCTGGTCCTGCCGGACTTTGCCGGGGCGGAGCAGGATCAGAGCCAGGATTCCGGACAGGAGCACAAAGCAGGCCGTGGTGATCAGTATCACTTTGCGCAGGGAATGCCAGGCGCTTTGTCCCAGGTGCAGCCTGGAAAAAAGCCGGTTCTGCTTGCTGAAGGTGAAGTCCAGGACCCAGGAGTGCCAATGGTAATTCAGGGCGTCCCAGCCAAGCCTGATTTGGTTCCCGATCTGCATGAGCCAGTGGTCCTGCGGGATCAAAAGATACGGTTCGTCCCGGATTTTTGTCGTCAGTCCCTGGATTCCGGTTTCAATTCGTTCCGGGGCCACGGCCCGGGTGGGATCGATCCTGGTCCAGCCCTGCCCCGGGAGGACGATTTCCACCCAGGCATGGGCGTCTTTCTGGCGGACCATGAGGTATTCCCCAAGGGGATTGGGCCGCCCGCCCTGGTAGCCGATCACGATCCTGGCCGGAATGCGGGCGCTGCGCATCATCCAGGCAAAGGCCTGGGCAAAGTGGGCGCAGTACCCGGTGCGGGTCTGGAACAGGAATTTATCGACCGGGTCGGCTTCACCCAGGGGGGGAGGGCTAAGGGAGTAGGTGAAGCCGCCCGTGCGAAACAGTTCCAGGATGCGGGCCACCAGCGCCTCCGGGTTATCCTGTTCCCGGCTCAGAGAGCGGATGAGCTTTTGGGTGCGCAGGTTCGTGGTCTTATCCAACTGGAGTCCCTGGCGGATTTGGTCCGGATGGGGGGGCGAGAGGGCGGCCTCCAGGCTGGAGGTGATCCGGTAGGCCGTCCGTTTTCGGATTTCCCGCTCGGCCTGCAGGGTCAGGCCGGGCTCCATCCGGGCAAAGTCCGGGACATTCAGAGGCAGATCCAGAACCGGGAGCATTTTCTGCCGTGTGGGCATCAGGGTCACGGTGTACTGTTTCTGCTGGCGTTTGTATCGAAACAGGGGCGGTGAAGATGCTGGGATCGGTGTTTTGGACCAGGCGTTGTCTTCATAGTCCCAGAGGACCCCGGCCCTCCAGTACAGATCTTTGTTTTCGGGAAGCGCTCCCTGGAATTTGGCCCTGAAGACGATGGCTTCCGATTGGACCAGTTCAGAGAGGCTTCCGGGACGAAGGGTCTGGCTGAGTCCGCTGATGTTCACCGGACTTTCGTCCTGGATGCCGACCAGGGCCCCCGGCAGCCTGGGAAAGAGGACAAAGCAGACCACAGCCAGGGGCAGGCCCTGGACAAATAAAAGAAAAGCCCGGCCTATGGTGGGCAGGACCTGAAAGCGGGACTGGTTCAGGCTGATGAAAGCGGCTGTGATCAGGATCAGGCAGCTGAAGATGTACAGCCCGGTCAAGAGGTTCTGGGCAAAGAGGACCACCGTGAACAGGAGAAAGAGCCCCAGGAACAGGGTGATCATCTGATCACGGAAGGTCTTCATTTCAAAGGGCTTGATGGCCAGCATCAGGGCCAGAAGACAGGTCCCGGCATCCCGGCCGTAGAAATTGCCGCCCCAGAAGATGAGCACTCCGGCCAGGGCCAGCAGGGTCAGAGCGTAGAGGTAGAGGCGTCCCGGCGGTTTCCAGCCTTTGTGTTCGGCCAGGAGGCGAATGCTCCACAGGCTGAGGCAGAAAAGGCTCACCCAGGCGGGAAGCCACAGCATATGCGGGGCATAGGTCAAAAACAGGGCGCAAACGACGGTCTGCTGGTGTGTGGGCTGTCTCATGGTATTTCGAACAAGGCCAGGGCCTGAAGACAACGGTCTCGGTGCCTTTGCCCCCCGGAGGGGGGGATCGTGTTGCCAGGCAAGCGCAGGCCATAGGTCCTTCCCTGGCTGTGGGCCTTCAAGACGAGGGAACAGAGGATGGAGAGCCGGGTTTCCGGATCCCGTCCGGGAAAGTCCAGCCAGTCGAGCCAGACAGGTTGCCCCGAACCTGCGGCGAACCGTTTGACCAGGAGTCCCTGTTCTTTGGCATAGGATTTCCAGTTGATCCTTTTGTAGGACTCGCTCTTCTCGTATTGTTTCAGATCCTGAAAGTCCTCCTGTCCCGGCCTGCCGGCAGAGTCGCTTCTTTTCGCTCCCGGCTCCCGGTTTTTATCCGGTATGTCCAAAGGGTTGTCCATGGGCGCGGGGTAGACCAGTCCGGATGCCTGCAGGTGGAGGCCGGACCAGGCCCGGAACAATCCCAGGGGGTAGAGGGTCAGGAGGCTGAAGCGGCCCAGATTGACGATTCCTCGTCTGGAGGTGGGGACAAAGATGCGGCCGCTGGCTGTCTTGAAGGGTTCGATTTCCGGAATCCGAGACATCTCTTTGCCTTTCTTCAGCCAGAGGGTGGCCCGGGACCGGCCGGTGGTTTCGCGTATTCTGAGCTCAAAGCACAGCTTTTGGCCGGCGAAGACCGGTTCTGCAGAGGCAGGGCCGAGGCTGAGCCCGGCCAGGTTGCGGTAGGTATGGAAAATGGAGACCAGACCCATGGAGCCGAGCAGGAAGGAAATGGCGTAGGCCAGGTTGTTGGCGTAGTTCACCGCGCCCAGGAGCATCCCCAGAACCACGAACAGGCAGATGATTCCATATCTGGAAGGCAGAATGAAGATCGATCTCCTGGTCAGCTCTGCCTCTGGCAGATCTGACATATAAGTAACTAATATATTTAAGAACATGCAGCCAAGCTGTTGTGCTATCTACTGGTCTGAAACTTCAAGCCAAATTACAAAGCTCTATCCATGATGTTACATATCATTCTGAAATATTACGCGTTCTAGTTCCCCTCCCTGGCCAGGGAGGGGACAGGAGAGGGGCGGTCATAGCGGCCGGTATGTCACAGTAACGGCTGAAATCTTTAACCAAACGTAAGGGTTTTTATTCAGGGAATGGGGACGTTGTGGAGCAGGGAAGTCAGTTCCGTTGTCTTGTCCCCGCTCGAGAGATCCTGCTTGAGCTGAAGGCGATGGCCGGTCACAGAAGAAAAAACCGCCTGGACATCCTCTGGAAGGAGAAAATTCCGGGAATGGATATAGGCCCAACTCTTGGCGCAGTGCAAAAGGTCCAGTCCCGCCCTGGGGGAGAGGCCGGTCAGGAAGCTGTGCTGCTCCCGGCTGTATTCCAGGATGTCTCTGATGTAATTCAGGACAGGCTCTGCGGCGTGGATTTTGCGGACGTCTTCCCGGAGACTCAGGGATTCGGCCGGGGTCAGGGAAGAAGAGAGGCTGGAGAGGAGTTCCTTGCGGTCTCTGCCCTTCAACAGTTCGATCTCGGCCGCCCGGCCGGGGTAGCCAAGACTGATGCACATCAGAAAACGGTCCAGCTGTGATTCGGGCAGGGGATAGGTCCCGGCCTGTTCCTGGGGATTCTGCGTGGCCATGACGAAAAAGGGAGAGGGCAACACATGCCGCTCCCTGTCCAGAGTGACCTGCCCCTCGGCCATGACTTCCAGAAGGCCGCTCTGGGTCTTGGGGGCGGCCCGGTTGATTTCATCCACCAGGACCGCCTGCGCAAAAACAGGGCCGGGATGAAACACGAATCTGCCGGGGTTTTTTTCATAAACCGAGACCCCCAGGATGTCCCCGGGCAGGAGGTCGTTGGTGCACTGGATTCTTTGAAAGTCCAGATTCATGAGTCTGGCCAGGGTCTGGGCCAGGGTGGTCTTCCCGATTCCCGGGATGTCCTCGATTAGCAGGTGTCCTTTGGCCAAAAAGCAGGCCAGGGCCAGTTTGATCTGCTCCTCCTTGTCCAGGATGATTGATCCGGCTCTGGAGATCAGATTCTCGATCGGCTTGTTCATGAAGGCTTGGACGGGCTATCCGCGGGTTTTTGTTCCCGGCATAAGATGGTTTTGAAGTTTCTGTGAAGGGGGTAGAGCCAGATGTCCTTGATCGGAATCCGGGCATTGTTATCCTGATCGAGCTTGCCCCGGCCCTTGGTCTGCCCTACTTTGATCCAGTTGGCTGCCTTGTAGCTGACTCCCTGGTAGCGGTCCTGCTGGACAAAGGTCTCCATAAGCACGGGCTGGTATCGGTATCTCTTCAGCCAGTCCCCGGGGAGCCGTTGAGTGGCCTTGGCCAGGATTTTCGAGGCCAGGTTCTTGGACTGCACCCAGGGCAGGATCAGAAAGCGGGCGTTGTTGACCACGAGATGCAGGTTCTGTTCCCGCTGCTTATTGGTCCAGCCGATATGGCGGTCTCTGTCCGCGATGGTCCAGGCGGCCGCTCCGAAACCGAGCAGGGCCAGCAATTGATCCTGACTGGAGACGAAATAGCGCAGCTGGGCCCCGGCCAGGGGCTTATAGCCGAGATAGTGGTAGCGGTCGATGTATTCGTTCCAGAGCTTGGAATCCTTCTGCCCGGATACCTGCCGGAAGACAAGGTCCTGGAGACGATCGACCGGTTCGTTGACCGGATCTGCCGGGTCGGTGGCTTTGGTCTTCTGGGTCTTGTATGTCTTCTTCCGCCCGGGCTGATATCTGGAACCGGGCAACAGAACCAATCCGTCGTCGTACATCCTGGACAGGGCCACCCGGCAGCTCATGTCCTTGAGGCCGCCGTCCGGCTTGTACCAGTTCAGGAGTTCACAGACTCGTTTGGAGAATTCGGTCCGGGTCTGGGCCGGATTTTCAAAGGCCAGACTCTGGATGCGGTCGATTTCCCGCTGGGTGAACTCCCGGCCGCAATAGCGATAGGTCTTTTCTTCAGTCATGTTTTTTCAGCCTCCCAGCGAGGTCGTTCAAGAGAACCCTGCCCGGTTGGAAAAGAGGGTGCCAACGAC
>JAIPER010000042.1 GCA_021737115.1 Desulfohalobiaceae bacterium | reverse complement strand
CATCAAGGGCGACATACAGTTCGCTCTGGACCTCTGTACATGATCGCTTTGCATATCTCAAAAAGCGCACGAACTCGACATTCGTCTCTGAATCGAAGCCCTCGGCAGTATTGTGCATTGAAGATCCAATTGAATCATTTCAGGGCACTGAACTCATATTTCTGTCTCTTCGACGTTCTTTCTTAGTTCTTTAACCGTGAACCGTGAACCGTGAACCCTCTTAACCTCTGCTTTTAGAGATCCTTGGTGACGACCTGTTCTCTGAGGAGTCTGCGCTGCTCGGCGAAGCAGTAAGACATGATGTCGTCGCAGTTTTCCGAGTCCAGGCCGTGGAACTGGACCGCAGTGTAATAGAGTGCTGTTTTGACCTGATTGACCCTGATCACCGAGGCCTGGCAGTGGATGGTCTTGTGAACCGGCTCTGGAAGGTGGATTTCGAGCATCAGTTTTTCTCTGGCCGCGAGAGGCTGGTCCGTGGTCATGAGGATCCCGCCGCAGCTGATGTTGACGCCGCTAGCCTCGAACTTCATTTGATCGGTCGAGCGCTTTTTCGATCTGTAAGTCCAGGAAATGGACAAGTGTACGGCAGGACCCCGGTAAAAATCCCTTTTTTCCACGTGCTGCACCACATCCCTGACCGTTACCAGGAGACAGTCCTGCACGGAAAAATCAGCGATGCTGCTGATCAGGGTCACTATTTCCCCGGTTTCGATGAAGATCAGGCAGTCGGACTCGGTATCTATCAGTTCCTGACCGGGCAGGGTGTTGGCCGGAAAACGGATTTCCAGAGTTGGCGGGTCATCGACCATGGCCATACCCTTTGCTTTGAGCTGGACCCCGTTGATCGTGGTCAGATTGACCGCGACCTGGACTTGGGCCGGCAGGTTTTCAAGATAGGTGGTTGCGTCCATAGGCTTGCATAGTCAGGTCTTCCATTTATGTTGCACACATTTCGGTCCCCATACAAATAAATACCTACCACACAAATAGGTGGAGATCAAATTTTGGGCAGTCTTCTGTTAAAGCTGGCTACGCCCACAATCCAAGGTTTTTATTATTCGAAAATCCTGGTTGTCGATGCTGTATTTTCAACAACTTTGCATTGTATTTTTCGTGTAAGTATCTATATTTTCCGTAATTTCACAAGAATGGCCAAATAGTGCCTAACTTAAAATATTTTAGGTACATGGGACTCATATCATAAAACTGCAGTCAAGTAGGTGCATGGGAGCGGGCGGTTCAATGTGCTCTTATTCTGTGTATTGGGTTGCGGGCGAAGCCAGCTTTGGTAAAAATAGAATGTTTATTTTAATTTATCAAATATACTGATCCAATTTTGGTTTTTACAACAAAGACTGGCGACCCCAAGGCTCCAGACCCAAATTTTACAAAAAGCTAAGTTGGATCAGTATAGATACCAGAAGTTGGCCCAAAATATATCTCCTGTCTCACAGGCCGCGGGAAAGTTTTCATGACGGCAGATAAAAAGCGCAATGTATGCCAACTTCTGGTATAGGTTAAGTTGAGTGGATTATTCAGGAGAGGATTGGATCATCTTGTCAATTTCAGATCGAAAGCGGCCGATATCTGATAAAATAGAGGTTATGCAGCCAATAGCCGATGCTTTCCACCAATTCCTGAGAAACGGATTCCGTCTTTGCCTTGGCGACTTTCTCTTCCAGCAAGCGATAGATGGTTTTGATCTCGTCGACTTGGTGATCAAACTCACTGCAAAAAAGGACTATTTCTTCCCTGGTCCCCATAACAGCCCTTCTCGCTTGATTTTCTCGGAAAAACGGGTTTTTTCAAGGATGACAAGATCCACATTTCGGCCGAGCAGGCTCATGAGTTCGGCTGTGAGGCGGTATAGGTCCTGTTTCGGCAGGCCGGCCACGGCCACGTCGATATCGGAGTCCTTGTCGAACTTCCCGGGCTGGAGCACGGAACCAAAGAGATAGATTTCGGTACAGGAGTAACGTTTGGCCAGCTTCTGGAGGGCGGCGTCAACCTGGTCCAGGGCCTCCCGGCGCAGCCGTTCGCTTTCCTGCTGCTTTTTCTCTCTGACCTGCAGCCAGAGGGTCGGCTTGGTTGTTTGCATCTCAAAGCAGGGAAAAAGACCTGAGGATCTCGGCCAGCTTCTGATCATGGGGGGCCAGTTCGCGCAAAGCCTTGATAAGAGAAGCGATACGTTCTTTGTTCTCGAGAATCTCGTCTTCCATTTTCTTGGTCTTCTCTTCAAAAGGCTTGGTCATGCTGCGGCGGTCCCAGACCACGATGGCGATGTTGGCCCCGACAATGCCGGCAAAGGCCAGAATAACCGCCACAAGAATCTTGATCAGGTAGCCATACTGAGTCTGCACCTGTTCAAACTGCATATTCACCTGCTCAAAACGTTTGTCCACCTGCTCGAAGCGTTTATCCACCTGCTCAAAGCGTTTGTTCATATCTTCCCGCAGTTCTTTGAACCGGAGATCAATCTGCTCAAAGCGTTCCTCCATCTGCTCGACCTTGACATTGAGCTTGATGAGCAGTTCCCGGTCTTGCTGGGTGAATCCGGTTTGGGCGGATGCAACTGCAGGAATTCCTGTAAGCAGGGCAAATATGAGCAGGAAAAAAAAGGATCTGTTCATGATGGCTTTTTATGGGCTTTAAGAAAATATTGGTTCATCCAGTTTTTGCGTATTTTCAGTTCTTCAATGCCTCATTCTCCTGTCCGTCATTCCGGCGGAGGCCGGAATCCAGTCAGATTATACTATGCTTGTTTCTCTCCGAGGCCGCTTCCAGCCCATAGGGTTTACAGGCCGGAGGGTAGGCTCTACGAGCCGGAGGCGAATTTCGAATTTCGCGCTTCGAATTTACCATAAGCAGATATTTGTCCAAAAAAACTAAAATTTAGCTTTTGGTGAAGAACTCTGATGTTATATCTTCAATTGTCAATCTTCAATATGATACCTCATAGGCGTGTGGTCATCTCAAAGCAGGGAATAAGACCTGAGAATCTCGGCCAGCTTCTGATCATGCGGGGCCAGTTCACGCAGGGCCTTGATCAGGGAAGCGATCCGTTCTTTGTTCTCGATAATCTCGTCTTCCATTTTCTTGGTCTTCTCTTCAAAAGGCTTGGTCATGCTGCGCCTATCCCAGACCACGATGGCGATGTTGGCTACGACAATGCCGGCAAAAGCAGCGATGATAGCGGCCATGATGGTGGTTATGCTACTGAAGTGCTGCTCGACCTGCTCGAACCGCTTGTCCATCTGCTCAAAGCGCTTATCCACCTGCTCGAAGCGTTCTGTGAAGCGCTTCTCCATCTCCTCGACCTTGACATTGAGCTTGATGAGCAGTTCCCGGTCTTGCTGGGTGAATCCGGTCTGGGCAAAAGCGGCTGCAGGAATTCCAGTGAAGAGGGTTGCCAAAAGCAAAGACAATGCGAATCTTTTCATGTGGGTCACAACTATCCTGTTTGCTTGCCTATCAAGTGCTGTGCTGCATTTTTCTATAAATTAAATCAAGCCCCAAACCCTGTCAATAAAAAAAGACCGGCAAAGCGCCGGTCTTTAAGGGGATTCAGCTTTTCAATCCTGAATCCAGACTTTCTACAAACTTTTCTTAAAGCCCCGTATGAAACTTCATTTGTTTTTCAGCAGGTCCGACTTATTCGGCTGCCCGCCTGGCGCGGTCCTCCGGCGTATCCCCCTGTCATCCGCCTGGTTTTTCCGAGCTGCTGAAGTTCGTCGCCAAGCACGGCCAGAATACCATTGGTCTTGTCTGTCAGAGTCTTGTTTTTGGCCTGGAGTTCTTCCAGCAATCGTTTTCTCTCTGTGACCAGGACTGCAAGGTCTTCTCGGTCTTGGAGTTCCTGTTCTTTCAAAGAGATTTCCTTTTCGGTCTCTTCGATGCGGACCATGAGTTCTCGTATTTCTTGCATGGATCCATTGACCTCACGGCTTTGCTTTCTAAGCAGCGAGGTCTCCAGGGCGAGGTATTCCTGCAAAAGAGAACGGTATAGATCAGTCGCCTGTCTCAAAAGGAATTCAGCGGAATAATCGTTGTCTGGCATTGTTTGTCTCTTGCAGGAAATAGTTTGTGTTTGCTTCAAGCTGCAATATATCCGGTTTGCGGTTTCACATCCCTTTTCAGGCTCGCTGCGAATACTACAGGGCCACGCTCATGGCCCGGCGTTCCTGGTTCGGTGGCGGAGCGTCCTGTTCAAGATCACTCCCGCTTGCTTCACCCTTGGCTATGTCCACGGCCTGGACCCAGCCCTCGTGCAGGTCGCTCAGAAGATCTATCACGGTCTGCAGGGGTTCGGGGTCGTTTTCGATGTTGGACCGGGTCAGTTCCCTGGTCATGAAGGCGTACAAGCCGTCCAGATTTTCGGCAATTTCTCCCCCGGTCTCAAAATCCAGGGTGTTGGAGAGTTCGGTGAGGATGGCCACGGTTCGGCTGACCTTTTCCAACTTCCGGATACGGTCGCCTTCTTCCATGGCCATTCTGGCCTGCTTGGTGAAACGGATGGCCCCTTCATAGAGCATGAGCAGGATCTGCTCACGCGAGGCCGTCTGGACCTGATTCTGCTGGTAGTGGTTTATATAGGGGTTCATTAATCCTTACTCCCGATTTTGGAGATTGAATCCATCTGTTGGGTCAAGAAATCCTGCTGCGCATTGAGTTGGCTCATCATCTGCTCCATGGCCATGAACTGGGCCCGCAGAGTCTCCTCGCGCTTGGCCAGACGGTCCTGCATCCGTTCGATGTCGGTCTCGATTCGGCTGATATTGTTCTGGATGCTTGTCTCCCGGCCGGCCAGAAAGCCGTCTCTGGAATCGGTGATGTCTTCCAGGTAATTCTGAAACTGGACCGCGATGCCCTGGCTGTCGTCCTCCCCGGCCAGGAGCTTCTCGACGCTGTCCAGGTCGTTTTCTATGGCTTCCCCCAAAGTGGTGCTGTCAACACTTAGAGACCCGTCCCGCTGGGTCTCCAGTCCGAGTTCGGACAGAGCGGTGAAGGTCCCGGAGTTATCCAACCTGGTGGTCAAGAGGTTCTGCAGCCTGCGCTTGACCACGTTCAAACCGGAATCGCCGCTCAAGACCCCGCCGCCGCTGCCTTCCATCTGGGACTGATTGCTGACAAAGGAGACAACCTCGTTGTAGCCGCTGACAAATTCATCAATGAGTCCCTGGATGGATGCTTTGTCCAAGTCGACTTCCAGGCTGGTGGTCGTGCCGGCTTCGGACTTCAGCAGGTCCAGGGTCACGCCTTCGATGGCCCCGGAGACGGTGTTGCTGTCGCTGTAGATGTCGATGTTGTCCACCCGGATATGGGCCTGCTGGGCGGACTGGGTCTCGGTGAGGCTCGGGTTGGCGTAGGTTCCGCCGGACAGGCCGCTGGAGTCCAGGGTAAAACCGTCGGCCGTGTCTTCTCCGGTCAGGACGAGGCGGTAGGGATTCGCGGTACCGTCGTTGATGACCGTGGCCGTGACCCCGGCTTCGGCCTGATTGATGGCTTCCTTGATGCCCTCCAGGGAATTGTTGGTCTCATCAATGCTTACTTCCACCGGGGCTTCGCTGCCCACGCTAATGGACAGGGTCCCGGTGCCGAACTCAGAGGCAGTCTGGTCTGCATATCCCTGAGTCACGGACTTCTCCACCTGGGCCAGGTCCACAACTTCAATGTCATAGCGGCCGGCATTGGCCTCGGACGAGGAGGACACGCTGAGAAATTCCTCACTGCTCAGAGTGGCCTTTTTTGAGCGGATGTCCTCGGAAGAATCCAGCTTCTCGATCTTGGAAAGAAACGAGTTGAGCTTGGTGTCAAAACTGGTAAAGGCTTTCAGCCGATTGTTCATCCATTCTTTGTCCCCCTGGAGTCGGGTGATCGGCCTTTTTTCAATATTCATCAATTCCTTGACGATGTTGTCCGTATCCAGACCAGAGGAGAGTCCACTGAAGGTGATGGAAGACATTGGAGGCTCCTTGGAATCAGTTCGCTGAATCTGTCAAATTGCCCCGGAGATCACTCAAGTACTTTTTCAATCCCAGGATTTCTTCAGGGGGGACCTGGCGAATGAGTTCGTCGGTCTTTTTGTCCACGATCTTGACGATCAGTTCCTGGAGCTGCTCGTCCTTTTCAAAGCGGACGCTGTAGGTGCCCTCCTCGGAGATCTCCTTGATCTTGTCCAGGATCTCCTCCCGGGCCACCTGCTTTTCATCCTCCTTTGCATCGCGTGCCACAGCCATGTTCTCCTGCTGCTCACGCTGCCGGCTGATCTGTTCCGCCTTATGGCCGCTCTGCTTTTGAACCTGATCCAGATGCTTCAAAGAGGAAACCGAGGTGATTTCCATGGCCGTTCTCCTTGTTTGTCAACCTTGATCAGGGGCCGGTCGGCCGGCCCCTGATCGGTTGGGTTTGGTTGCATTACTGGAGCAGAGACAGGGCGATCTGGGGGGCCTGGTTGGCCTGGGCCAGAATCGACACTCCGGCTTGCTGCAGGACGTTGTTCTTGGTCATGGCCGAGGTCTCCTGCGCGATATCCGCATCCAGGATCCGACTCCTGGCGGAAGAGAGGTTTTCGGAGACGTTTTGCAGGTTGGCGATTGTGGATTCGAAGCGGTTTTGCACCGCACCCAAATCCCCCCGCTGGGCATCGATCATGGCGATGGCGCTGTCAATGGTCTTGATGGCCGAATCGGCGCCGGACTGACTGGTGATCTCCACGGAGTTGACAGCGCTGAGGGTTGAGGATCCATCGGCAACCACTTCTCCTTGATCATCTGATACAGAAAAGGCTTGCTGGGCATCCAGTTGCAGGTACCCACCCAGGGCGACGGTATCACCGGATGCGGTAGTCCCGGCTAACTGTGCAGAGGATCCGGCGAGTGTTCCTTCCGCGTCATAGGATTGGACATCAACTGTACCGTCACTGGTATAATCTGCAATCTGAATGTCTTCCCCATCGGCGTTAACCAGATCTATCGAGGCTTTGTCGTTGGACAGTACGGCAGAAATGCCGGTGTCAACACTTTTTTCGTTGATGGCGTTGGCCAGGGTGGAAAGGTCTCCAGTATCTGTGATCGAGACTGATATGTTGGCTGCAGAGCTGTTTTTTCCGTACAAGTCAAAGGTAACACTGCCGGTAGTTGATACACTGTCCAGCTTGATTTTGGTTTGGGCGTCGGCCGTAATCCCTGTGGTGTCGGAAATGTTATTGATACTGGAGGCAATGGTCTTGGCGGTATCTTCGGCAGAATAGTCTGCAGTCTCTGAAAAGGTGTCCCCATTATAGTTCCCGGTGAAAGTCAGGGACCCTGCGGTGGACACTGCATTAGCCGCACTACCGCTTGCATTAACCACAGCACCGGCAACAGTCAGGTTTTGTCCATGCGCGTTAACTCGATACACCCCGATATCATCGCCCTTGACCGAATTGATGGAGAAGTTGATGGTCTCTCCGGAATTGGCCCCGACATGGAAGTTCTGACTGTTCAGGGAGCCGTCCAGGAGTTTTTTGCCGTTGAAGGTGGTTGTTTCCGCGATCCGATCAATCTCTTCCTGGAGCTGCTGCACTTCGCTCTGAAGAGAGGCCCGGTCGGCGTTGGTGTTCGTGTCGTTGGCAGACTGGACCGACAACTCCCGCATCCGCTGCAGGATGTTAGTCGTTTCCTGCATGGCGCCTTCCCCGGTCTGGGCCAGAGAGATACCGTCATTGGCGTTTCGAACCGCCTGGTTCAGGCCGCGAATCTGAGAGGTCATGCGGTCGGAAATGGCCAGCCCGGCAGCGTCGTCCTTGGCAGAGTTGATCCGCAGGCCGGAAGACAAGCGCTCCATTGATTTTGAAAGAGCGTTCTGGGTTTGGTTCAGGTTCCTCTGTGCATTGAGGGACATCACATTGGTGTTGACTGTCAGTGCCATAATTTCCTCCTTGAAATCAGGCTTTCAGGGCTTCCCTGCCCTAAAGATTGAGCTTTTTTGTTTCCACACTACGCATTGAATTTGTTAGAAAAAATGTCTTTTTTTTTCACCTCCTTTAATGTCTTATACTGATCCAGTCTTGCTTGTACTGACAAAAAATTTAGGTTGTTTGATCTCAGGGCCTTTTTAGGGATAAGGAGTTGGACCAGTATAGAGTTATTGCCTTATTCTTTTTATCGACCTTCTGGAGAAAATCTTTACCAAGATTTTTCAAGAAATTTTAGAAGCCATTTTTTTGCTGCTCTTTTTTTTCCCGTTTTTTGTAAAACCAATATCCAGATTATCCGGCCAGTTCAGATGCTGCTCTAAAACTTCAGATAGTGCCTTGACAACCTGTGGGTATATTTTTTCAGCGGTTCCGTCTTTAGGGGTGAGGAGCAAAACTTTGTAGAGATTTGTCAGGAGCCTGTCGATGCACTTGACATAGGGCTCCAGGCGCAGGTCTGAAAAGTTTTTGAGCCGGTTTTTATTCAAGACTTTGGTGAACCTCGACCAGTCAAAAGGTTCTATGCTTAGATCGTTTATAACTTCATTTTTTAATTGTTCTAAAAGTTTTTTTCCAGATGTGCTGTAGGGTTCCCAATTCATGCCTTGTTCAACTGGCTGAAAAGCCTGAATAATAGCCTGGATATCCATTGATTTTTCAGGATAGTCAGGCAAAACGATTTCTGATGAGTGACTTGGAATAGCCCCTTTGATCCGGGCGCCATCTGAGAGGTTGTAAACTTTTGTTTGGGTTGTCTCATGCAGGATGGCTTCTGCAGAAACCCTGGCCGCGTCGAAGTAGCCACGGGTATACACAGTATCCGAATCCGGTAAATTTGCCCGGACCATAAGCTGCTCCGTTCCCATTTGCCCTTTCTGTCCGTCTTCTATGTCGGCATACACTGAATCCAGCACGTGGGTGTGATCCTTGCTGCGAAATCCAAGGTCCATTCCAAGGACATACAGTTTTTCAGGTTTGCAGTGACAGGCAATGGAGAGGGCCAGATTGCCTGAAGTAGGGTGAGTATACTGCAGAAAGTGTTTTACGTTCACGGGATTGGCTTTGCCCTGTTCCGCAATCAAAAGCAGTTTGTCGAACATGGAAACGAGATCCGGGGTGATTTTATAGTAATTGATGAGGGGAATAAGCGGATCTAATTGCAATTTTTCCCATACTTCTTTTGAGGGCGTCATTTCAAGTGAAACTTGAAAATCGGGTCTGATCCCGCCGGCCTTTAAGGTACGAATCGAGCTATGGACCGCAAAAATGATCAGCTTGTCCTGGTTGTCGCGAAGCCAGTCCAGGTCGTTTTCTAACGAAGGTCCGGCTCCGATAACTGCGATTCTTGCCTTGGTAGAGCATGTTGGCTGTTCGCTGAGGATGGCCTGCTTGTTCCGGATATTGGCGGCGGCATTGTGCAGTCCTGCTGTTTCCCAGCCCAGGGGGACCCCGAAATCGGACAGGCCGGACCATCGCAAACGAAGGGCTGCAAGGATGTCTTCGTTTTGTGAGCCGGCGTACCCGGTCAGAACCCTGATCCAGGCGGCAGAGGTGGTCCCGGCCTGATAAAAACTGGCCCAGAGAAATGATTCAGGGATCTCGGCACCGGTATGCACCTTGAAGTATTGATGCTCTTTTCCCATTTTCTGGTAGTCTAAAAAATAGCAGGAAAGAAAGAAACGGTCAGGCTCAGGTTCGATCAGGTAGAGATTGTTGACCCGGCATTGATTGAGGAAATGGGCGATGTGCAGGCCATGAAACACCCCCAGGAAAAATACTGTATCAGTAAAGTACCTCTTGTCTCTATTTTTGGGAATGTCCAAATTTGACAAGGCATAATAGGTCCTCCATTCAGGGAAGAGTTCTTCCAGTCGGTTTAAAAAATTCTGATGGATCTTTTGGTCTACATGATGCTCAAAGGATCTTACTTTAAGGTCTACAAAATCAGTCCAGGCCTTATGGCTGACAGAACCGAGTTTTTCTGCAAAGAGGTCCAGGCCGGCCTGAGGGTGGCAGAGGGAATCATCATCCTTGGAGACAATTTCTAAAAATTTTTCTGTAATATTGATCTTATATTTAGGGGAAACAGTGGTCCTCTCTAACATCGAGGCCGTATTAGGGGATCCTTTTTGGAAAAACCGAAAATTTTTCTCGAAACGGTAGTGTAAAATGTTCAGACGTTCTTTTGGCCTGGCGTATCTAAGCCTTTCAATAATACTCTGCTTCATGCCCGAATAACTCCCTGGTCAAAGTAATTCTTTGATCACGTAAATAGATTCCAACTTAACGCAGTTCCCTTTTTCACGTCTCTGTTTATTCTTATCCCAAGAACGGCATCCAAATGCTTGGGCTCCAATCCCATGCCCGGTCTGATGGAACGTACGTTCTCCCTGGTCAGCACATCTCCTGCCTGAACATCTTGGACAATAAACAGCGAACGACGTAAGGTCATGGATTTCTGTTCCGCTTCCATGGGGCCATAGGTTATCTGCCCCAGGGCCTGCCAGGCCCGTTTTGATTCCTCCACCAATACCTGCATTTCCTCTGGCTCCAGAGAAAAGGCCGCGTCTACGCCGCCGTCTGCCCGGTTCAGGGTGAAATGCTTTTCAATCACCGTTGCTCCCAGAGCAACACTGGCCACAGCAGCTCCTATACCCAGAGTATGATCGGAAAGCCCGACTTCACAATCAAATAACTCCCGCATATGGGGAATGGTCTGGAGATTGGTATTCTCCGGATTGGCCGGATAGGTACTGGTGCATTGAAGAAGGACAATATCATTACAGCCGTATTTCCTGGCCGTGCGCACTGTCTCGTCCAACTCAGCAATAGCGGCCATGCCTGTGGATATTATCATGGGCTTTCCTGTTGAGGCCACCTTCCGGATCAAGGGAATATCGGCATTTTCAAAAGACGCGATCTTATAACAAGGAACGTCCAGATCCTCAAGAAAATCAACAGCTGTTTCGTCGAAAGGTGTGCTGAATACAATGAGGCCTATCTCTCGGGCCCGCTCAAATATGGGCTCGTGCCATTCCCAAGGAGTGTAGGCTTCCTGGTAGAGCTCGTAAAGATGCCGTCCAGTCCAGGGGTTGTCTTCTGAACGAATATAAAAATCTTCACGGTCCACGTTCAAAGTCATGGTATCGGCTGTATAGGTCTGGAGCTTGAGTCCATGCGCTCCTGACTCAGCTGCTGCAGCAACTATTTCCAAGGCTCGGTCCAGGGATTGGTTGTGATTGCCGGACATCTCGGCAATAATGAACGGTTCGTCTGCTATTGATATCTGTTTGTGTGCAATACGCATATTATCAATTCCTCATACACATAAAAAGGATGTTGCAATTATAGTGAAATCAGCAAATATTACAAATAGTTATCTATATAAGCTGTTTATTGCAATATGTTGATTTAATTGAAGATAAATTGATGATTGCAACACCCTTATAAAGTTTGATTCATCTGAAAGTTGTGTACACATTTTAAAACCATATTTGGAAAAAAATTCAGGAATACGGGTAGTAAGAATTATTATTCCGGAATTGTCCCATATAAAAGAATCCAATAAAAAACCTCCAAGCCCTGATCCTCTAAAATCTGGATCAATGGCTATATTTTCAAGGTTTGCATCTTTGCTGTTCCTATAAGAATAAACCATACCAATGATTTTATTTTGATATTACTGCTCCCTGATGCTCTTTTCCGGATCAAAACAGCTGTCTTCGGGCCTTCGCCGGGGATAAAAGCTTTAATCGCTAGTTTGCTCCGTGGCTGAATCCACTATCCCCGGATATTCGTGCACAAACTTCTCGCAAAGCCTCAGAGTGGCTTTGGCCTGCTCGGTACTAAGCTCATCAACCAGCTCATGACCCTGGAAGTCGAGCAATTCCTTGGCATAGATCACCCCGCT
Source organism: Desulfohalobiaceae bacterium (assembly GCA_021737115.1). Lineage (GTDB taxonomy): Bacteria > Desulfobacterota > Desulfovibrionia > Desulfovibrionales > Desulfothermaceae > JAABTT01. The sequence goes on along the minus strand of JAIPER010000042.1, from coordinate 3,034 downwards.
GTCCACCTTCTCCTCTGCCTCGATCAAGGTCACCGGGATTCGGTTGTAGCCTTCCAGGATCTGCCAGGTGAGCGGCGACCAGCCCTTGCCCCGGGGAAGATCGCTTTCGTGGACCACTAGGTTGTGCCTGAACATACTCAGCACCTTGGCGGGGAGAATCTGTCCGCAGCTCAAATAGAAACAGCAATCAGCCGGCTGCAAGGTGTTCCGGCTATGCGCCCAGAGCACCCTATGGTCATGGTTCAGCCAGGATTGGATCAGTCTCGGCAGCCAGGCATTTATCCAGCTTCCCCTATCCGATAGCAGGGCAATCGAAAGGTGCGTACCCCCTGCGAGGGCAGTTCTTTAAAACCCAGGCGCATGAACACGGCTGAAGAAGCTTGATTCTCAGGTTTAACCTGGCACTGGATGACAGCAGGGCAGAGGTTGCTTATCATTCGTGCGCCCAGGCGAACCAACTCAGCCCCCCAACCCCGGCCCCGGACAATTCGATCCAGGGAATAGCCAATAGCTGCTTCATCTCCCTGCAACTCAAATCGGATCTGACCCACAGGCAGATCCTTGGCCATGAGGACGAACATGGAGGTTTCCGGATCAACCAGTCTCTTTTCAAACCACTCCAGGTGGGTGTTCAGGGAAATGGGTTCCGAATTAAAGGCGTTTTGCCTCACTACTGGATCATTTACCCAGTCATAATATATAAGAACGTCCTCTTCCCTGGCCGGGCGGAGATATAGATCTTTTTTTTCACTGGGATGCAAAACCTCGGCTACGCGCTTGGCGCCCAGGCCGTCTACCATAGTTTGGCAGGCCTTGGCCTGAAAGCGTAAAAGCTCCTGATTCTGCAAAAGGTCAATGATCTTTTCGGTTAGATCAGCTGCAGCTACATCTTTCCAAAATCCCAGATAATGAATAAGAGCTGCCTTAGAAAGGGCCTCGCAGGCAGGCCCCTGGTTCTCAGCGAGGCAAATCACTATACTGGACAGTCCTAGGCACATCCGTTCCCAAGTGGTCACTCCCCCGCCGCCTATTGCCAGGTCGGTCCTACTCATGAGATCGGCCAGATGGGGTCGTGAAGCGTGTAAATGTATATTGGGGAGGTTTTCCACCTGATTGGCTATCTTGTGTTTATGCGGATTGTTGGTGCCCACAACCACGTCCACTTCCAGATGGGCCAATTCCTGCACAGACAGGGCCTCCAGGGCCATGCCTGTAATGTCGGCACTGTCTGAGCCGCCCATGAACACGAGCACATGTTTGATCTCGCCGGTCCGTTCGTTCATAGTCCGGCGGTACTGGCTGTATTCAGGCCGAAGCAAAGCATGCCTGGGGCCTAGAAGCAGACGGCAACCCTTGGGAACTAAGTCTTCATAACGTGAGTGTCCCTGGGCTAAATCCTGCCTTTGTGCTTCTTCCTTTGTGTCCATCGTGCCTTTTTGGTTGAATATTTCTTCCAGGGAAAAGTTCTGATCCAGAAGCAGATCACAGTCGTGCTGACGATTTGCCAGATCGTCGATGGCCATAAATTTTGATAAATGAGGCCGAAGCGCATTCTCCCACTGAATATCCAAGCCGTAGTGATCCACTATAAGCCAGTCCGGACGTTCAGAGTCCAAGGCATCAATTGTCTGCTGAGCATCCTCTTTCTGCGAAACTCCCAGCCAGGCCGCATAGTCCTCTTGATCTGGTTCGGTGTTCATGGGTTGTTCTGATTCAGGAAGTAGAGATACTTGAAACCCTTGTTTTGTGATCATATCACCCATGTGCCCTGGATGAGCCCGACAGATAAACTGCACTTGGCAGCCTCGCTCACGCAATGCCTCAGATAGGGTCAGACAGCGCATTACATGGCCAGTGCCAATGTGAAGAGAAGAGTCAACGCGGATAGCTATAAGCACTTAATTGCTGTTCCCTTTTGCTCTTAACGCATGATACATAAACTCAGCCTGTTGCCAGTCTTCCAACGTATCAACATCTTGAACAAGATATCTGGGAAGTACTAAGGACAAAGACCCTGAAAAATAGAGTGAAGTGTCATTAAGATACGCTTCGGACTTTCCCCAGTAAAACTGGGCAGCGTCGTGATAGGCTTCTTCCAGATCCTGGGAGCGGCTGGGAATGAACTCCGGAAAAAAAGGTTCAACTTCGCAGTCTTGGTTCAACTTTACAGCTCTCTGGATGGGAAATTCAAAAGTGGTCACCGTAAAAACAAAATCTTTTCCGCCGGATATAAGCTTATCAAATCCTTGTTGCAGATATTTGACCTGGATAAAAGGTGCTGTGGCATAAATACAGCAAGCATATTCAACCGGTACGTTCTGGTCTCTAAACCATTTTAGAGCATGTTTCACAATTGCATTAGTCCCGGTGTAATCATCGGCCAGTTCCTTGGGGCGCATGAAAGGAATCTCCGCGCCGTACAGCCTGGAAACTTCGGCAATTTCCTCGTCATCTGTGGAAACGATGATCCGATCAAAGAGCCCGGACTCCTGTGCCGCCTGAATGGAATAGGCGATTATGGGCTGGCCGCAAAAGTTCTTGATGTTCTTGCGGGGGATGCGTTTGCTGCCCCCCCTTGCCGGTATTACGGCTATAGTCAGGCCCATTGGGCACACTCCAGTATGGCTTGGGCTGAAACTTCAACATCAGCATCAGTCATACCTGGCCAGATCGGCAAGGATACAATTTTTTCCGAAGCAAACTCAGCCTTGGGGCAGATGCCCTTCTTAAAACCCAATTTTCGCTGGTAGTAGGGATGCAGATGAACCGGAATATAGTGGACATTGACTCCGATACCGCGGTTACGCAAGGCTTTGAAAATTTGATTCCTTTTGGCAGCACTTAACTGAGCTACGAATAGATGAAACGCGTGATCGCTGAGGGAAATTCCATTACACAAGTCCAATGGCGTTATTCGAGAAGAATTTCTAAGCATCTCATAATATTTTGCCGCGATCTCTTGTCTGCGCTCAAGAAATTTTGGCAGCTTTTGGAATTGTCTCAAACCCAGAGCACACTGGATATCTGTAATACG
>JAIPER010000041.1 GCA_021737115.1 Desulfohalobiaceae bacterium | reverse complement strand
GCCGCGAGTGTCAGCGGGAGGCTCCCCTGTCCGATATACGACAGGCGACGCCTTCGAACGTGCCCCTTTTTTGCTCAGATTGCAAAGGACTGATCAGGCCGGATGTCGTCTTTTTCGGTGAAAGCATCCCCTCTTCGGCTCATGCCAGGAGTCTGGGCCTGGTTCAGGCAGCGGACCTGATCCTGATTGCCGGTACTTCCGGGGAAGTTGCTCCGGCCAACACCCTGCCCGATCAGGTCAAGAGGAACCAGGGCCGGGTCATTGAAATCAATCTCGGCAAAACCGCCTACACCCGGATCAGCGACATCCGTTTTGACGGCCCTGTGGAAGAGGTTCTCCCGAAACTGGCCGCTATGATTCTCACCTGAGCCAATCCTCTTTCAAAATGAAACAGTACCGCTTCGACAACAATTTCACATTTGATAACTTCTTGTACAATAAAAATAACACCTTTCCTGTCCTTTCGGCCAGAGAGATCGTCGAGAATTCGGGATCGGACAGCAATCCCTTCGTCATTTCCGGTGAGACCGGTTCAGGGAAATCCCACCTGTTAAGGGCCATTGCCAACAAGTACCTCGAACAAGATACCGCTGACATCCTGTTGCTGAATACACTCGAGCTGGAGGTTCTTTTTCAGGGGCAGAAAAAGGGAAATAATAATTTCGCGAAGAAAATGAGCTCCTTCGCCGTGGTCATACTCGACGATTTTCATTTGATCAAACAGTATCCGGGTCTCCGCAAGGAACTGGATCTCTGCTTCAAACGGCTTATCAAGGACAGAAAACAGGTTATTCTGGCCTGTACCGGAAAAATCATCGATCTTGATCTGCCCAAGGAGATGGAGTCCAGACTCCAGTCCGGGGCCCTGGTCGATCTCAAGCGGCCGGACCTGGATGTCCGTCTGACCTTTTTACAAGAACAGTTCGATAAGAACCACCTGGACCTGTCCGAGAACGATCTCTTTGAGATAGCCACCTCCTGTACTGATTTCAAGAAAATAGGCACCATCGTTTACAGCCTGATGTTCAATAACGAATTTTCAGGCCAGGAGAAAGATCTGCACCGGGTCGTCAAGGACAAGATCAAGGAATTGAATCAGGGACCGGACATCAGATCGATCATCCAGACCGTCTCCAGATACTTCGAAATCTCCCCGCAGGACCTCGTCTCCGACCTGAGACAAAAATCGGTTTCCCAGGCCAGACAGGTGGCCATGACACTCTGCCGGGATCTGCTCGGTCTGACCTATGCCCAGATCGGCTCGGAATTCGGGGGGAGAAACCACAGTTCAGTGCTCTACTCCATAAAAAAAATCAAAAAATTACAGGCAGAAAACCAAGATTTGAACCATTTGTTCAAGGCCCTGAAGAAAAGTTGTCTATAGAGAACCGCCTCGTCCCCGAAAAAAAGTAAATGTCGATACGTTCACAAGAAGTACATAAAATATTCAATAAAATTTTATTTTATTTCAAATAAATAAATCATTTTTCTACATATCGACAGCCCCTATAATTCATAATAAAAAAAGAGGTAATATTATGAAAGCAAAGATCAAAAAAGAAAACACCATCGAAGGGGTGAGCAAGGCCACGAGCATCATTCCCGTCAGGACCGGTGCTGCTTTCTTAAGAACTCTCTGGCTGGAAACCAAAGAAGACCGCCTGAAGATCATGTCTACGGATTCCAAAATTGAATTTTCAGGAGAATACAAGGCCGGCACCCTGGAGGAAGGCCTGGTTGGCGTGCAAGGGCGAAGCTTCTATGATCTCTACAGACGACTGCCCACTGGAGAAATCACCCTCAGTCAGGACGATGGGCAGAATGTCCTGCTTTTGAAACAGGGCCGGCGCAAATACAAGCTCCCGACCCATGACCCCTCCTGGTTCCAGACGTTTTCACCATTTCCGGAGGAAAACGCGATTGAGTGGACGGCATCTCACCTGCGTGAACTCATCGAGCATATCAGTTTCTGTATAGCCGATGACGACAGCGACACCATGTTCTACATGAAAATGGTCCCGGTTCAGGAAGAAGGCTACATAGAAGTCTGCGGTCTCAACGGCCATCAGTTCGGAATGCAGCGCTTCATACATCCCGGACTTCAGCCGCTGCTGGGGGAAGAGGGGGTCCTGATCCCCAAGCCCTATTTGATGGAGCTCAAGAAATGGCTGACCCAGGAGGAAATCCTGCTCAACATCGATCAGAAAAGGATCTTCGTGACCAATAAACAGCGCAGTGAAACCTTAAGCTTCCCCATTTCCTTTGATAAGTTTCCTAACTACAACATCTTTCTGTCCTATTTTGAAAACCCAACCAGCCGGCTCATCCTGGACCGGGAAGAACTCATCGATTCCCTGGAGAGGATTTATCTCTTCAATTCCGAGACCCAGCGCTGCTGCTACTTCGTGTTCAGCGACCAGGAACTGGTTCTCTACAGTCAGGGTCAGGACACCGGAGAAGGCACGGAGTCCATAGAGATCAACTACCAGGGGGACATCGAGCAGATCATCTTCCCGACAAAGAATCTCATCGAGATACTGACCCATTTCAAATCGCCTTACGTCCAGCTTGAATTCACTGATCAAAATGGTCCCTGTAAGATAACCGGGGAAAAAGATCCCGACTATCTGGTGATCATCATGCCGGTCAAGGTCGAAGAAGAGACCTATTACACCGAGGAAGAGATAGAGTCAGAGCTGTGAGAGAGAATGAGGGTCTGAAAAGAGGTGACCGCAAGGTCTTTGAAACTGAAAAACTGTAAGGACAGATGCGAAATGTCGAGGACGAAAGGGATGCAGGAATACAAATACGATGCGGAGAGCATTACCATACTGGAAGGGCTGAGCGCGGTCCGGAAAAGGCCGGCCATGTATATCGGCAGTACGGACCTGCATGGAGTGCACCATCTGGTCTACGAGGTGGCGGACAACAGCATCGACGAAGCCATGGCCGGATATTGCGACCGGATGAACGTGACCATCCATCTGGACAACAGCATCACGGTCACCGACAACGGACGCGGTATACCGGTCGATATGCACCCCAAGGAAAACAAGCCGGCGGTGGAAGTGGTCATGACCGTCCTGCATGCCGGAGGAAAGTTTGACAATCAGAGCTACAAGGTCTCCGGAGGGCTGCACGGGGTCGGCATTTCGGTGGTCAACGCCCTCTCCGAATACCTGGAGGTGACCATCCGCAGGGACGGTTATAAATACTACCAGCGCTACGAGCGGGGTGTGCCGGCAACCTCTCTGGAGAGGCTCGGGGAGACCGGGAAGACCGGGACCAGTATTCATTTCAGACCGGATGAACTGATTTTCGAGGATGTGACTTTCAGCTATCAGACCCTGGCCAAGAAGTTTGAAGAACTGGCCTACTTGAACAGCGGACTCCTGTTGCACATCTACGACGAACGCAGCCAGGAAGAGCAGAGCTTTCAGTTCGACGGCGGGATTCGTTCCTATGTCGAACACTTAAACGAGACCGAATCCGGTTTGCACCAGGTGGTCTACGGCAAGAAGGATATCGACGAGGTCATTATCGAATTCGCTTTTCAGTTCCACAGCGGATTCAAGAGCAATATTTACTCTTTTGCCAACAACATTCGGACCAGGGAGGGCGGCAGCCATCTCTCCGGGTTCAAGACGGCCCTGACCCGGAACATCAATACCTACATCCAGAACTCCGATCTGCCGAAGAAATTCCAGCAGAAGATCTCCGGCGACGACGTCCTGGAAGGATTGACCGCGGTCATCAGCGTCAAGTTGCCCGATCCCCAGTTCGAGGGCCAGACCAAGACCAAGCTCGGAAACAGTGAGGTGGCCGGGCATGTTTCCACGGCAGTTGCCGAGATCGTGACCGCCTTTCTCCAGGAAAACCCCAAGGAAGCCAAGACCCTCATAGAAAAGGTGGTCGACGCGGCCAGGGCCAGGGAAGCGGCCAGAAAGGCCAAGGATCTGGTCCGACGCAAGAGCGCCCTCTCCGATTCTTCCCTGCCCGGAAAGCTGGCGGACTGTCAGAGCAAGATCCCCAAGGACAGCGAACTGTTCATCGTCGAGGGAGACTCGGCCGGGGGTTCGGCCAAACAGGGCCGGGATCCAGGATGCCAGGCCATTCTCCCCCTGCGGGGCAAGATCCTCAATGTGGAAAAGACCCGTTTTGACAAGATGCTGGAAAATAAAGAGATTCAACATCTTATCACGGCCATGGGCGCGGGAATCGGCGATGACGGCCTGGACCTGTCCAGACTCAGGTACCACAAGATCATCATCATGACCGATGCCGATGTGGACGGGGCCCATATCCGAACCCTGCTTTTGACCTTTTTCTACCGCCAGTACTTCGAACTGATCCAGGGCGGGTATCTGTACATCGCCCAGCCGCCGCTTTTCCGGGTGCACAAGGGCAAATTCGAGAAATTCGTCGCTGACGACAAGGAGTTGAAAGAGTTCCTCATGCAGAACATAAGCGGCGAGGTGCTGGTCCGGGATTCAACCGGCCGGGAGTATCAAGGGGATGATCTGGTCAGGGTCCTGCAGTTGATCATGCAACTGGGAGAACGGGCAAAAGAGGCCGAAAATATCGGGATTCAGCAGGATCTCTTCTTTACGATCCTTAATTACAAACAGCGCCTGGAACCCAGGATATTTTCCAGTGACCAGTCCGAAGAAACGGAAGGTCAGGATATCCAGGATTTCAGGGAATATATGCAAAAGCGGAGCTATCAGCTGGAGATCGAAAAACTGGAACAGGAAGAGGTCATCCGCTGGTTCGTTTCCTTCATCGACAAAAACAAACGCAAAGTCAGACTGGGGGTGGAATTTTTCAACTCCAGGCTCTACAAGCGGGCCCACGACATGGTCAGCAGTCTGCGGGACAACGGATCGGAACTGACCTACTCCATCATCCAGAAAAACGGCGAGGTCAAGGAGGTGGACACCGCCTTCGCCCTCTTCGACACGATCATGGAGCTTGCGGATAAGGGCTATCAGATCCAGCGCTACAAGGGGCTGGGGGAAATGAATCCCGAGCAGCTCTGGACAACGACCATGCAGGCTGAAAACAGAATCCTGCTCCAGGTCAAGATCGACGAGGCTGAAGAGGCGGATCTGATCTTTCGGAGACTGATGGGCGAGCAGGTCTCGCCGAGGCGGGAATTCATCGAGCAGAACGCCCTGGCTGTCAGGGATCTGGACATATAATTCAGAAACGGGAAGACCGTTTCTGAATTTATAACTCGTGATTTAAGATGCTTATCTCATAAAAATACGAGGCGGCAATGGAGCATTCACTGCACACGGTCAATATAGAAGACGAGATCAAGAAATCCTATCTGGAATACTCCCTGAGCGTGATCATCGGACGGGCCATTCCCGATGTCAGGGACGGGCTCAAGCCTGTCCATCGGAGGATCCTCTATGCCATGCATGATTTGGGAAACTACTACAATCGGGCCTATAAGAAATCGGCCAGGATCGTCGGTGATGTCATCGGTAAATATCACCCCCATGGCGACGCCGCGGTCTACGATGCCCTGGTGCGCATGGCCCAGAATTTCAACATGCGGGATCCCCTGGTGGACGGGCAGGGGAACTTCGGCTCCATCGACGGCGACGCCCCGGCGGCCATGCGTTATACCGAGAGCAGGATGTCCAGGATCGCGGGGGAGTTTCTGGCCGATATCGACAAAAACACGGTCAATTTCCGGGAAAACTACGACAACACCATCCAGGAGCCCGAGGTCCTGCCGGCCAAGGTCCCCAATCTGCTGGTCAACGGCGCAGCCGGGATCGCCGTGGGCATGGCCACCAACATCCCTCCCCACAATCTGGGGGAAGTGATAGATGCCATCCTTCTGCTCCTGGACGATCCTGCGGCCACCCTTTTTGATCTGATGCAGAAGATCAAAGGGCCGGACTTCCCCACCGGAGCCTTGATGTATGGGATGGCCGGCCTGAAGGAGGCCTATGAAACCGGCCGGGGCAGCGTCAAGATCAGGTCCAGGATCGAAGTCGAAGAGCGCGCCAGGGGCTTGGAGTCACTGGTGGTAACCGAGATCCCCTATGCCCTGAACAAGTCCAATCTGCTGCAGAAGATCGCGGCCCTGATCAACGACCGCAAGATCGAAGGCATTTCCGATCTCCGGGACGAATCCGACAGAAACGGGATCCGGATCGTGGTCGACCTGAAGAAGGGGATGCTCTCGGATATCGTGATAAACAAGCTCTATAAGTACACCGCCCTGAACACGTCCTTCGGGATCAACTTCATGGCCGTGGTCAATAACAGGCCCAAGCTTTTAAACTTAAAAGAGTATTTCGAACTGTTCATCCAGCACCGCAAGGAAGTCGTCCTCAGACGATCCAGGTATGATCTGGAAAAGGCCGAGTACCGGGCCCATATTCTGGAGGGGCTGAGAATCGCCCTGGACCACATCGATGAAATCGTGGCCACCATCCGGGGCTCGGCCACTCCCACCGAGGCCAAGGAGAAACTGATCCACCGCTTCGGGCTGTCCGCAGTCCAGAGTCAGGCCATCCTGGATATGCGCCTGCAGCGTCTGACCAATATGGAGCAGGCCAAGATCCAGGAGGAGTATCAGGAGATATTGAAAAAGATTGAGTACTTAAAGAGCATCATCCAGAACCCGGACATCCTCAGGGGGGTAATCCAGGAGGAATTGAAGACCATCCGGGAGACCTTCGCCACTCCCAGGAAAACCGAGATCATGGCTTACGATCCGGAAGGGATAGAGCTGGAGGACTTGATCCCGGACGAGGAGGTGGTCATCACCCTGACCAGAAAGGGCTATATCAAGCGGACCCCGCTTTCCAGCTACAACCAGCAAAAACGAGGCGGCAAGGGGCTGTCCGGGGCGACCCCCTCCGGGACCGATCTGATCCAGGCCCTGGTCTCCACGACCAATCATCAGCATCTCCTGCTGTTCACCAACTTCGGCCGCATGCAGATGCTCAAGGTCCTGCAGATCCCGGAAAGCAGCCGGCGGGCCAAGGGGACCCACATCTCCAACCTCATCGATCTGCACGAGAAGGAGTACGTGGCTACGGCCCTGGGACAGCGCAATGTGGACATGGGCAACTCCTTCATGTTCATCACCAAAAACGGCAAGGTCAAGCGAACGGAATGCGAGCTGTACAAAAACCTGCGATCCAGCGGACTCAATGCGGTCAGTCTCCAGAAGGGGGACGAACTGATCGCGGTCCGCGAGGTCAGCGAAGAGTCCCAGTTGATGCTCATCACCAGGCTGGGCTTCGCCATTCGTTTTGCCTGCTCGGAAATACGGACCATGGGCCGGAATGCGGCCGGAGTCAAAGGCATATCCCTGCGGCCAGGGGACCGGGTCGTGTCCGGGGTGGTGGTCGATCCACAAGGTTCGGATATCCTGTTCACGGTTTCCGAACTGGGCTTCGGCAAGCGCACCCCGCTTAACCAGTACCGGCTGCAGTACAGGGGCGGCAAGGGGATCATCAACATGAAACCCAGTGAGAAGACAGGGGGAGTCTTTGGAGCGATGGTGGTCCAGGAACAGGATCAGATCATCGTCCTGACCGGCGAGAACAAGATGATTCGCTTCGGGGTGGGCGACGTCCGGGTCTGCAGCCGTGCGGCTCAGGGGGTCAAACTGGTGAACATGGATGAGGGGGTCGAGGTGGTCAGCTTTGACCGCATTTTGCAGGAATCGGAGATCGAGGAGATATGAATACCTGCGTACACCTGTACCAATTATGAGAGTTAACTGCTTAAAATGATTGATTTGACTTCAAAATTGGACATTCATTAGGTTACAGGTGTCAGGTTTCGGGTGTCAGCCCTGCCTCTGGCAGGGCTGACTATAATTAATTAATTTGAGAATATTTCGACAGGCTATTATGTAATTGGGTTGAAGTCCATAATTGCCAGTTTGATCGAGGCAGAAACTTCGAAAAATGATGATGGAGTTTTGCACGAGCTATTCTTTCTCTGTCATTCTGAGCGAGTCCGCGAGCGAAGAATCCCTTTTCTTCAGCAGGTGTGCTTTTTTTTAAAGAATGCGGAATAATCGAACCGGTCACAGGGCTCTCTTGCGCTTAAACGCTTCCGGCTCTCGGTTTTCTAAGGCTCGCTCATGGGGGATCCCTGCCCCCTCCGGACTCTTAGACTCTGCTATAACCTTTGATGTTGCATGAATGACAATTTTCTGCAGTCTTATGGTTTGAAGCAGTAGACGCGGTCCGGTTTCCCCCATTTCGCGAGCCTAAGAAAACCTGAGAACCTCCCAGCGAGGTCGCGCAAGAGAACCCTGTCGCCCGGTTCGTAAAGAGAGTGCCATAGACTCAAATTGAAGTTTCTTCCTCGATCAAGCTGGCAGCTGTGGGCTTGAGCTTTATTGTGCCTGCATGCATGTATATTGTAATAAATATTTGATAGTCATATATCAGCCCTGCCGCTGGCCGCAGCCGCACAGTTTGATCCAAAAAGAAAATTTTGGTCACCCCCTCCGTCATTCCGGCGAAGGCCGGAATCCAGGCTTAAAAAGCTGGACCCTGGCCTACGCCGGGGTGACGGAGAAAGAAAAATCAGTTTCATATGAGGCCTGCCAGATGCAAGGCTGACACTTGAAACCTCAAGATACAGTCAATACAACCTTGATACAGGTCCATGAAGCAGCAGTCCAAAGCCACCCTCTTGGCCCTCGCTACTGTCCTCATCTGGTCCACGGTGGCTTCGGCCTTTAAAATCTCCCTGCGCCACCTGGCTGTTGTGCAATTGTTGTTTTTCTCCTGCCTGGCCTCGGTGGCTGTTCTGGGCTGCATCATCCTCATCCGGAACAAGCTTGTTCATTTGAAAGAACTGACCCGCAGAGATATCCACCTCTCCCTGGGGCTCGGTTTTCTGAACCCCTTTGCCTATTATCTGGTCCTGTTCAAGGCCTATGACCTGCTACCGGCTCAGGAGGCCCAACCCTTGAACTACACCTGGGCCATTACCCTGTCCCTGTTGTCTGTTCCCTTGTTGAAGCAGAGGCTCAAACCCTGGGACCTGGCCGCCCTGGGCCTGAGTTACAGCGGGGTCTTCTGGATCTCGGTCCGCGGTGATTGGACGGCCCTTCAATTCTCCAGCCCTCTGGGCGTTGTCCTGGCCCTGGGAAGCACGGTTATCTGGGCCCTGTACTGGATCTTCAACACCAGGGATCCCATGGATCCGGCCTGTCGCCTTTTCCTGAACTTCTGCTTCGGGTCCCTGTTCACCGGGCTGGTCATGTTCTTTGGCCCGGGATTTTCCCTGCCGAGACCTGCCGGACTGGCCGGGGCCGTCTATGTCGGTTTTTTCGAAATGGGCGTGACCTTCGTGCTCTGGGGCACGGCCCTGAAGCTTTCCAGGACGGCTCTCCAGGTGAGTATCTTCATCTACCTCTCCCCTTTTCTGTCCCTGATCCTCATCCATTTTCTGGTGGGGGAGACCATCCTGCCCAGTACCGTCATCGGACTGATCCTCATCATGGCCGGGATAGGTCTGCAGCAGTTCTTTGCGGTTACCCGCCATGCGCAGCCCTGAGATGCCCGGGTCTGGACAGTTGCCTCCGACCGCTATAGCCTTTAAGAAAAAGTTTTTGGATTTCTGCCAGATAACCGGTCTTATTCTTTGTCTTAACAATCCAAAACCTAAAATTCTATATCAGGCGGTTATTCCCTGGAACTTTTCCAGTTCCGTTTCGGGTATATACCAGCGGTTGCCCTTCTTGTACCCTTGCAGTTTTCCGGTCTTTAAATATCCCTGCAGGGTCCGTTTGTTTATCCCGGTGGCCTCGACCACTTCGGAAACAGAATAATCCCTGCCTGCTTCTTTTTCAGCCGGCAGGGAGTCGTCGCTTTCATCCAGGCCTGTATCATAGGCTTCAATTTCTTCACCAAAATCCTGTTCCCGTTTTTTCAGTTCGCGGTCGGCAATGCTCAGGATCGGTTCATAGCCGTCTTGAATAAAGAGGCTTCGAAAATATTTACCATATTCATTCTGCCGGTGCAGATCGAAATTGAAGGGGGTGATGATGATTTCTTTTTCTGATAAGCCGAGTTCCGCGATGCGTCCGGCCACTTTTTCGTAGATATCGATACCCCAGGAAAAGGCCTCTTCTTCATACACGGTTAAGTCGTTGGTTATGCCATAATGATTCAGGTAACAAACCAGAAAGACTTCATCCGAGGCAAGCGGTGAATTTGGAGTGTCTTGATGGATGATGACCTCGATAACTCTTGGATCAGCTTTGACGATTGCCTGGGCCAATTTTTCAAGGGTCTTGAACTGCTTGATCATAAGTTTTCCTTGCAAAAAGAAATTGAATCTTGGAAAAGGGATAAACCAAAGCGGGCTTCGCCCGCAACCCAAATTGAATAGAACATGAAATTCCAAATCCTAAGCACCCCAGTTACATGGAAGAAATATAACGGGGCAAGCCAAATCACAAATATTTGTAATTTGCTTCAAGATCGTGATGGTTTAGGTTAACAGAATTTCTTGTTTTTCATGGCACAGAATTACGCGAAAGGCACTAATATTCCTTGACAATGATCTCCTCCAGAGGTCTCTTGGGGACATGATGGACCCCGGATTCGTCCCGCCAGTACTTGATATCGCCTTCAGGCCCGATATATTCCACCTTGACCGTTTCTCTGGGTTTGCCCAGGGCCAGGACCAGCAGGATCTGAAAGCGTTCCTCGATGTCCAGGTCCTTGCGCAGCCCATCCCGGTTGATGGAACCGAGAATGCAACCTCCCAACCCTTTCTCCACCGCTCCCAAGAGCATGCTTTGGCAGGCAATCCCGTGATCGCAGAAAAAATCTTTGTTGATGCCGGTATCTCCGAGGATGACAATGTATGCCCCCGGCCTTTCCCCTTCATCCGGACCGGGCCAGTCCTTGAGGGCCGCTGCCCAGGCCAGACGTTTAAAAATGAAGGAGTTGGTCTTTTGATCAGAGGATAAGATGTATTTCAGAGATTGAAGATTTCCACCAGAGGCGGAATGTCTGGCCAGGTCGACGAGTTCACGCAAGATGCCGACATCGACCTCGACCTCCTGGTCAAAGCGTCGGTAACTCCGATTGGCATGGATAAGGTCCTTGATCATACGCCCTCCGCATCGGCTGGTTTATTGATGCATTATATTGGTACGGGATTTATCACAATAGGGTCAGCCAAGCCTATCAGGCATAGACAAAAAGTCAAGAGGAAGATGGGCAAAAGACAAAGAAAGAAAGTGTGACCCTATTTCAGGTTTCTTGACAGGGGCTCGGGAATGGGTGACTCTGTCCTGTAATTTTGCAGAATTCGAAGGAGCTTTTCGTGAAAAACGCAAGGTCCCAAGACAAAAACACCCCCTGGTCAACGGTTCCGTGGTCGGTCCGCGATACCTGGGCCGGGGTGGGTTGCCTGGTGATATGGGCCGGACTGGCCTTCGCTCTGGTTATGCTTGTCCGGATCATTCGGCTGGACGTGAACCCGGGGCTGCTGATAAGCGTCCTCGAACTCCCCCTGCTGCTGCCGGTGTGGTGGTTCACTTTCCACAAGTACCGGGCCGGCTGGTCTCAGCTGGGCCTGACAAGATTCAGACCCGCCGTTCTTGGACTCGGAATCGGGCTCCTGGTCCTGGTCTTTGGGTTCAATATGCTCTACAGCAGCATCCTGTCCAGGTACGGACTGACAATGCAGCTGGATCTGGAAAGGGTGTTCGAGCAGGCCGCCTCACCGTGGCCGCTCGTCTTCGGAGGAGTAGTCGTAGCCCCCTTGGTCGAAGAGATTTTTTTCAGGGGGTTCGTGTTTGCAGGCCTGAAGAAGGGCTACGGTTGGAAGACGGCCATGCTTACCAGTGCGGCGCTTTTCGCCCTGATCCATCTGCGTCCGTTGGCCATGCCGCCCATTTTCCTGCTGGGGCTGGTGTTTGCCCATCTCTATCAGCGCAGCGGCTCCGTCTGGCCGGCCGTTATCCTGCACATCCTGGTCAACGGCTTGGCCATGGGCGCGGCCTCCTCCCTGGCTGGAGGAACATGAATGATCCTGTCCGGATCAATCGGATGAAACGCAATTTCACACGAAAGCAGAATAAAAACCCGGAAGAGTAACGACTCTCCCGGGTTTTATTTTTCTGGTGGAGCTGGACGGAATTGAACCGACGGCCTCCTGAATGCCATTCAGGCGCTCTCCCAACTGAGCTACAGCCCCGCAGGAAGAAAATTTAACCAATAGATCGAAATCTTGTCAACCTTTTTTTGAGTTCTTTCTTCAATTGAAAAAATCCATTGAATGCCCTATACTTCCAGACCGTGGACAGCCAGCAGCAGAAGGTCACGAACCAAAGAAACAACTTTGTTTTAACATGCTTGAATTTTTACGTATCCAAAATCTGGCCTTGATTCAGGACCTGGAGATAGAGTTCGCTCCTGGTTTGAACGTACTCACCGGAGAAAGCGGGGCCGGCAAGTCTTTCGTATTGCGGGCCCTGGATTTCATCCTCGGGGAGAAGCTGCAGTCGGACATGGTCAGACAGGGTAAAGACAAGGCTCGGGTGGAGGCCGTTTTTGTCCTGCCTGAAGAGGAATATCTTCTCAGGCGGGAAATCACCGCCCGGACCGGCAGGAGCAGGCTCTATCTCAACGATGACCTGATCTCCCAGGAAAAGATCCGTTCTCTGAAGAACAGGCTGATCATCCACACCAGCCAGCACAGCCAGCAGCGGCTGTTAAGCCCTGGATTTCATCAGCAAATCCTGGACGGTTTTCTGGACAGACAGATCCTGGAGCAAAAAGATGTCCTTTTACAGGCAATCAAGAAGGTCAGCCGGGAAAAAGAGGAACTGAACCAGAAGCTTCGGGACCTGCAGGAAAAAAGGGAACTCCTGGAACATCAGGCTGAAGAGATCGAGCAGGTCGCCCCGGTGGCTGGGGAGGAGGAAGAGCTCGAGCAGAAGAAGTACCGCTTGAAGAATCAGGCCCGGATCCGGAAAGATACCCAGGACGCCCTGGATATCCTGCACAACCCGGACTCCCCTCTCCTGGACAACATCCGCAGCCTGCAGCACAGCCTGGGCCGGCTTGCACTAAGTGATGAGGAATTTGCGCAGTATGGAGAGCAGCTGGAGGATATCCGGCAATTTTTCCAGGACCTGGATACGAGTCTCAGGCAGCGGCCCGATTCCGGGGGAAGTGAACAGGAGCTGGAAGATATTGAATCCAGGCTCTTTGCCCTCTCCAGACTGCAGCGCAGGCTGAACCGGACCATGCCGGAGATCATGTCCCTCAAGGAAGAAATAGAAGCAAACCTCTCCTTTCTGGACCGCAGTCAGCTGGAGGTAAAGGAACTGGAACGCCGGGAAGAGGAGGCCAGGAAGGACCTGGAGCAGGCGGTGGCCAGCCTGAACAGTGCCCGGGAGCAGGCCGGAAAGAAATTGGCCGGGCAGTTGCAGAGAGAGCTGTGGACCCTCGGATTTTCCAAAGATGTCGAGGTCAATTTTGAGTTTACCCCGGTGGAAATTTTTTCCGGGGTCTTTGAACAGCGGGCCAGGCTGCAGTGGATTCCCAATCCCGGACAGGCCAGCCAACCCCTGGACAAGATCGCCTCAGGCGGAGAACTTTCCAGATTTCTCCTGGCCCTGGTGGGCTTGCTGGCCGCTGACCAGCTGCCCTCCCTGCTCTTTGACGAGGTGGACGCCGGGATCGGGGGAATCATCCTGGGGCAGGTGGGGCAACGCATCAGCGAACTCTCCCGGAAACAGCAGATCATCCTGATCACCCACTGGCCGCAGCTCGCGGCCGGAGCCGATCGCCACTTCCATGTCCACAAGGAGGTCCTGGACAGCGAGACCTTTACCCGCTGCCGATCGCTTTCCCAGAGAGAAATCAGGGACGAACTCTCCAGAATGGCCGGCGGTGGGGAACAGGGTCAGGTCATGGCCGGGCAGCTCCTGGAACAAAGCAGGAAAGGATCAGCCGCGCCTTCTGAATAGACCGAAAAATATATCTGAAGAATATATGCCATCTTGCCATGAACTACAGGTCGTTGAGCTGAACAGACTCGGCAACGGTCGATTCATCCACCTCAGGCTCCAGTCTCCGAACTGGGAGTGGACACCGGGTCAGTTCGTGATGCTCAGGCCGTCCTCCTGGGGTCCGGATCCTTTTGGGGCCCGACCCTTTTCCATAGCAGATTTAGATGAGCAGGGGCTGCACATCTACTTCCAGGTCGTGGGCCGCGGGACGAAGCTTTTGGCCGGTCTGGCGCCCGGGGACCGGGTCCATGTCTGGGGCCCCCTTGGCCGCGGATTCGATTATGGCCTGGAAAATCCCCTGCTTTTGCTGGCCGGGGGCATGGGGCTGGCTCCCTTTGTCGGGCTGATCAAAAGCCATCCGACTCCCATAAACCTGGAGCTCATTTTCGGACACCGGCACGACCTCGAAGGATACCCCTTTCAGGAGCTCAAGCAACAGACCCTGGCCTGGAGCTTCCAGGACAAGTCAGCAGAAGACCTCCTGGAGCTGAAAAGGGTCCTGGGGCTCAAGATCCGGGGCTACGCCCCAGAAGGCGAGATCCTGGCCTGCGGTCCGTTTCCGTTTTTGAAGATGGTCAAGGAATTGTCAAAAGGATGCGGGGCCCGGACCCAGGTCTCTCTGGAAACGGTCATGATGTGCGGGGTAGGGGCCTGCCTCGGCTGCGTGGTCCCCGGTGAAAACAAGGCCAGCCTCAAGGCCTGCTCCCAGGGTCCGGTCTTCCGGGCTGAAGAGGTCATGTTATAGAGTGAAAATGATGGACATGAGCGTCAAGGCCGGCGGACTGGAATTGAAGAATCCGGTGCTCACCGCTTCAGGCACCTTTGGCTACGGGCTGGAGTTCATGCCCTACGGGGACCTGTCCCTGCTGGGGGGATTCGTGGTCAGGGGCCTGTCCCTGAAGCCGAGACAGGGCAACCCGGGG
>JAIPER010000040.1 GCA_021737115.1 Desulfohalobiaceae bacterium | reverse complement strand
GAACAGGGTCAGGCAGGGGGTCGATCTCGGGAGGTATGCTTGTACAGCCTGAATTCAACATTCATTTTCAAAAAACAGACAATGGAGCATGGATGCTAAACAGATTCAAAGAGGCCAAACAGGCCGAGATCGAAAAGCTCAAGGAGCAGCATCGAGCCGGGGCATTGCCGGAGATCTTTTCGGGCCAAAGGCCGTCACTGGCCAAGGCCCTCAGCCCGCCGGGTCAGTTGGCAATCATGGCCGAGTACAAACCGGCCTCACCGTCAAGGGGGGTGATCAACCCGGATGTTACCCCGGCGGAGATGGCGGCTGTCTTTAGTAGAGGCCGGGCCGGGGCCGTTTCGGTTCTGACCGAGGAAAGTTATTTTCAGTCGAGCCTGGCCTGTCTCGGGGAAATGCAGGCAACAGGACTGCCTCTGCTGCGCAAGGATTTTATCCTGGACCCGCTCCAGGTGCGTCAGACTGCGGCCACCCCGGCCTCGGCCCTCTTGCTGATCGTGCGTATGTTTTTTTATCAACCGGAGGTATTGGCCGGTTTGCACCGAGAGTCCGCAAGGCTGGGTCTGGAGACCGTGGTCGAAGTCTTTGACCGTCAGGACCTCGAAATGGCCCGGCGGATCGGGGCCCGAATCATTCAGGTCAACAACCGGGACTTGAGCAGTCTTGAGGTCGATCTTGAGACCTCCAGGGAGCTGATCAGGCAAAAGCATAAGGACGAGCTCTGGATCTCCGCCAGCGGGATCAGCCGGGGAGAACAGGTCCGGGAGATGGCCGGGCTCGGGTTCAACGCCTGCCTGGTCGGGACCGCGCTCATGGCCGGCCGGGATCCGCTTGGAAAACTCAAGGAGCTGACCGCCGCCGGGAAAAGCTGATTTTGTAGAGACATTTCAACCGCATTTCAATGAGCATCAACAATATTCAATCTTCAATGCTTTTAAAGATCTGCGGTTTGACCAGGCAAGAGGACGTTCTTCTGTGTCAGGCTCTGGGGGTCGATCTGCTGGGTTTTATCTTTCATGAGGCTAGCCCCCGTTTCGTGAATCCGGAAGCCGTGGCCGGCTTTGTCCGGGCAGAGGCCCTGCGGGTCGGGGTTTTTGTCGGCCAGAGCGTGGCCCGGATCCTTCACATCAAGGATCTGGCCTCTCTGGATCTGATTCAGCTCCACGGGGACTACAGCCCGGTCCAGTGCCGGGCCATTGGCCCTGACCGGGTGATCAAGGTCTTCTGGCCGCAGCGCTACCCCGGGCCTGATGAGTTTTTTCAGGATCTGAGGCGCTATGCCGCCTGCTGCCGCTATTTTCTCCTGGACGCCGGACAGGCCGGAGGGGGACACGGACAGACCTTACAGACCGAGTGGATTAATAAGGGGACCTTTGCCCGGCCCTGGTTTCTGGCCGGGGGGCTCTGTTCAAAAAATGTTCATAACTTTGTTCAACAATACAAGCCGGATGGCCTGGATATGAACTCCGGTGTCGAAAAGCGACCCGGGATTAAAGACAGGCAAAAGCTCATCCAAAGCAGAAACGTGATCAAAAGGAGACAAGCATGAAAAAAGGCTATTTTGGCGAGTTCGGAGGCAGGTTTGTACCGGAGATCCTCATGCCGCCGCTGTTTGAACTGGAGGAGGCGATCAGCGGGATTTTTTCGCAGCCAAGGTTTCAGAGCAGGCTGACGAAAATCCTGCAGGATTTCGTGGGTCGGCCCACGTCCCTGACCTTTCTGGAAAACCTGTCCCGGGATCTCGGCTTCGACCTGTGGCTGAAGCGGGAGGATCTGGCCCATACCGGGGCGCACAAGATCAACAACACCGTGGGCCAGGCCCTGTTGGCCAAAGATATGGGGAAAAAATGCCTCCTGGCCGAAACCGGGGCCGGGCAGCATGGTGTGGCCACGGCCACGGCCGCGGCTCTTCTCGGCCTGGACTGTCTGGTCTATATGGGGGCCAGGGATGTAGAGCGGCAGCGGGTCAATGTGAGGCGCATGGAACTGCTGGGGGCCGAGGTGGTCCCGGTGCAATCCTCCACCCAGACCCTGAAGGACGCCATCAACCAGGCCCTGAGGCACTGGATCAGGGAGCAGGAGAGCACCCATTACTGCATCGGTTCCGTGGTCGGCCCCCATCCCTTTCCGACTCTGGTCAGAGACCTGCAGGCGGTCATCGGCCGGGAAGCCAGGGCCCAGTTCCTGGAGAAGACAGGCCGGCTTCCGGATCAGGTCCTGGCTTGCGTCGGGGGCGGTTCCAACGCCATGGGTATCTTCCACCCTTTTGTCCAGGACCGGGGAGTCGCCCTGACCGGAGTGGAGGCCGCCGGGGAGGGAACGCCTGACTGCTTCCACTCGGCCACCGTCACGAGGGGCAGCCCCGGCGTGCTGCACGGATTCAAGACCTCTCTGCTCCAGACCCCGGAGGGGCAGATCCTGCCCTCGCACTCCATAGCCCCGGGACTGGACTACCCCGGAGTGGGACCGGAACATGTCCATCTCCATCAGACAGGCAGGGTGTCCTTTGTCCAGGTCAACGACCGGCAGGCCCTGGCCGCATTCCAGGCTCTGACCAGAAAAGAGGGGATCATCCCGGCCCTGGAGAGCGCCCATGCCCTGGCCCATGCCCTGGAACTCAAAGGGACCCTCCGGCCGGAAACGCAGGTCCTGGTCAATCTGTCCGGCCGCGGTGACAAGGACCTGGATATCGTTTTGGAGGAACTTGGCGTTGCGGGCTGAGCATGGGGCTGTCTTTTGAAATGAATCAATTAAATACAGACTTCGTATTCAAATTGTGATAGTTATATTTAATACTTCAAAATAAATTAATAAATTGAAATAAGAAGCAAGAAATTCGAAACAAACTCCAAATGACATAAATTTAAAATTCAAGAAAAAAATGGGTCTATAAGGTTTCATTGAAGGCAGATACAAACAACAAATTATGCCAACTTCTGGTATACGTAGGTGTCACCTCAGATCTTCGAAAGAGGGTCTGGGAACTGCGAATGATTGAAAGTGGTACCCCAGCTTGGAAAGACTTATGTCATAGCATCGTCTGACTGGATTCCGGCCTTCGCCGGAATGACGGACAAGAGAACGAGGCATCTGAAGAACTTAAAGCATGCAAAAACTGGATAACCAATAAATGGAACGATAATAATCTGCTTTTATTCTGTATTTTTAATCTTTGTTTTTGTCATTTGCGTATTAGAATTTCGTGCTTGTTTCGGATTTCGAATTTCGTGTTTCGAATTTATCATAACCTGATATTTATCCAAAAAAATATCCAAACTTTGGAGTACGGGAAAGAGCTCTGAAGTATTAATAGGGAGGAAAAGATGCTGGAATCGAAACTGGAACAGAGGCTGCGGCAGGCCAAGGCAGAAGAAAGGACTGGACTCATTCCCTTTCTGCCGGCGGGTTTTCCCGACAGGAAGAGGTTCTTCGAGGAATTGAAGGAACTGGACCAGAGCGGAGCGGATATCATCGAGATCGGCATCCCCTTTTCCGATCCAGTGGCCGACGGTCCGGTGGTGGAAGAGGCTTCCCAGGAGTGCCTGGCCCGGGGGGTGAGCCTGGGCTGGCTTTTTACAGAACTGCCCAAACACCGGGCCGAGATCTCTGCGGAAATCGTGCTCATGGGCTATGTCAATCCCTTCATGCAGCATGGCTGGAGCAGGCTGGCCAGTCAGGCGGCCGCTCTGGACCTGGCCGGGCTGATCATCCCGGACCTGCCCCTGGAGGAGAGTCTGGAACTGGAAGGGCTCTTGGCCGAGCACGGACTGGATTTGATCAGGCTGGTGGGGCTGAACACCCCGCCCGCGAGGATGCGATTGGCTGCGGAAAAGGCCCGGGGTTTCGTGTACTTCGTCTCTGTCCTGGGGACCACGGGTTCGGGCGGCGAGTTTCCGCCAGGGCTTGGCAGGCAGCTGCGCCTGGCCGGGGAAATTTTTGATAAGCCCCTGGCCCTGGGCTTCGGACTCGAGGCCCCTGAACGTATCGATTCCATCCGGGATGAGATAGATGCCGTAGTCTTCGGCAGCGCGCTTATCGAGTATATCCAAAAGGGGGGATCGAGTTCCGGGTTCATGAACAGGTGGAGGGAGCAGTCGCTCCGTTAAGAGGGGTGCTTTTTTGACAGACCATGAATACGTGTATATACTGATCCACTGGACAATTCATAAACAAAGGCACGATTACTGTACAGAAGCAACTGTTTCAATAGAGGCACATGTGGATCGGTATGAGGAGAGCGAGATGAAGGACAAGGTAACCATAACTCTCAACGGCTTTCAGGAGGATGTGGCGCGAGGGGCCACAGTGTCCTCTTTGATAAAATATTTCAATGAGTTGGATAAGGATCTCATCGTCGAGCGCAACGGCAGGTTCGTCTATCCAGGGGAGTATTCAGAAACAGTGGTAGATGATGGAGACCGCCTGGAATTCATCAATCCCAATTTCGGGGGCTGAAGTACCAGGGAGTTCCGCCTTTAAACCGGGACGTCAAGGGAGGAAAAAGATGCAGCGAGAAAAGGACGCACAATCGAAACATGATGAAATGGTCAAAACGATTGCCCAGGATTATCTCAAAAAAGGGTTTCGGGTAAAAGCCGATCTCGAAGGCTATGAGCGACCGGGTACCATCCGGGGCTACCGGCCCGATGTCATCGCCTTCAAGGAGGGGCAGAGGAAGATAGTTGAAGTGGAGACCCAGGATACCTCGAAGAGTTCAAGGGCGATGAATCAACAGGAGGCATTCAGGGCGGAAGCCGACAACAGCAATACCACGACCTTCACCAAGAGGGTGGCCAAGTAAAGTTTGGTTTGAGATTTCGGCCGCTTTGACCGACCCTCCCCTGTCCCCTCCCTGATGCGGCTGCAAAAAAAAACCTTTGCAGCCGCCAGTGGTCAGAAATCAGTGGTCAGCCCTGCCTCTGGCAGGCCTGCTTATTTTGGGTTCATATAGTTTTACTTGCTTTCAGTTCTTCAGATGCCTCATTTTTTTGTACGTCATTCCGGCGAAGGCCGGAATCCAGTCTGACAATGTAAGAGCTGGACCCCGGCCTCCGCCGAGGTGACGGACAAAGCAAAGTCTAGTTTCATATGAGGTCAGTAAATCCAAAGAATTACAGGAACAAAATCGCTTGAAGCGTTCACCTAAGACTTTTTGCAGATGCGTCCACCCTGGCCAGGGAGGGGAACTATAATTGGAAGGCCCGGTCCAGGCCGCAGAGAAAGTAGGTGAACCCCATGGGCTGGCTCTGGACAGTACCGGAAAAGGCCTGGACGAGCTCCTGCATCTCCTCTTGAAGCCCTGAGTTCTCTCCGGCCTGGATGAGCCGGACGATGTTCATCAGGGCCGCGGAGTTGCCCGAGGGGATTGCCCCGTCAAAGATTTCCCGGGTGCGGATCAGGACGGTTTCTGCATAATCGGCCGAGAGAAACAGCCCGCCTTGTTCTTCATCACGGAAATGAAGGAGCATCTTCCGGGTCAGGTCCGAAGCCGCGCTCAGGTAGCGCGTGTTCCCGGTGGCTTCGGCCAGATTCAACAGACCCCAGGCCAGAAAGGCGTAATCGTCCAGAAAACCCGGGATCCCGGCCTCTCCATCCTTATAGCGGTGCAGAAGATATCCCTGGCTGTCCCGCATCTTTTCCAGAAAAAAATCGGCAGCCCGGGAGGCGGCCCGGGTATAGTCCTCCTGCTCAAGGGTCTTGCCGCCAAAGGCCAGGGCTGCGATCATCAGGCCGTTCCAATCGGTCAGGACCTTATCGTCCAATTGGGGGCGGATCCTTTTTTCCCGGGCCGAGAAGAGTTTTCGGCGGGCCTGATCAAGCAGGTCCTGCATATTGTTCAGGCTCAGGTCCAGGTCGGCGGCGGTCTTTTGAAGGTCGGTCGACAAGAGATGCAGGATGTTCTTTCCGGTGAGCTGCCGGGTGGCTTCGTCCCTGAAGTTGCCTTCATCTTTGAGGTTGTAGGCCCTTGTGACCGCCTCGGCTTCCTTTTCCGTCAGGATGTCCCGAATTTCCGAGGTGTCCCAGACGTAGAACTTGCCTTCCACTCCTTCGCTGTCGGCATCTTCTCCGGAGAAAAAGACCCCTTCCAGGGAGGTCAAGTCGCGCAGGACATAGCTGAAGACCTCTTCGGCAGTATCGGCGTAGGATTGGTTCCCGGTTGCCGCAAAGGCTTCCAGATAGGCCAGGCTTAGCGTGGCCTGATCGTAGAGCATCTTTTCAAAGTGAGGAACCAGCCACTCTTTGTCGGTGGAATACCGGTGAAAGCCGAAACCGAGGTGGTCGAAAATGCCGCCTTTGCGCATGGAGTGCAGTGTCGTTTCCACCATGTTCAGGGGATGGCGATCTTTTCGTTCTTTTCCCTGGCCGAGTAAAAAGAGCAGGTTGTGCGGCGAGGGAAACTTCGGGGCATCACCGAACCCGCCGTGCATCCGGTCGAACCTCTGGCCCAGATCCTGGACGGCCCGCTCCAGGATGGATTTGCCGGGGAATTCACCCCGGGTGCCGCCCACCGTTTGTCGGAGATGCGAGAGGATCTCCCGGGTGGACTTCTGGACCTTGTCCTGCTCATTTTTCCAGACATGGTGGATCTTGGGGATTAGTTCCACGAGTCCGGTCTGGGGAAATACACCTTCTTTGGGGATGTAGGTGCCGGCAAAAAAGGGCTCCTTTTCCGGGGTCAGAAAGAGGGTCAGGGGCCAGCCGCCCCGACCGGTGAGGATCTGGCAGGTCTTCATGTACACGGCGTCGATATCCGGACGTTCCTCCCGGTCTACCTTGACCGGGACAAAGGTCTGGTTGATCAGTCCGGCCACCTCCTGATCTTCGAAAGACTCGTGGGCCATGACATGGCACCAATGGCAGGTGGCGTAGCCGATGGACAGAAAAATCGGTTTGTCCTCGGTCCTGGCTCTGGCAAAGGCCTCCTCTCCCCAGGGATACCAGTCAACCGGGTTCTGGGCATGCTGCAGCAGATAGGGGCTTTTTTCCTTGGCCAAACGATTTTCCGGACTGTTCTGGCTCATGGTAACTCCGTATTCGTTTTGGGCCTCAGACCTTCGAACCGAAGGTCTGAGGCCCAAACCGGATATGTGAAAGTTGTATTTTTTAGGTCAGCCCTCCCTCTGGCAGGCCTGACATATTGAATGTTGATTGAAGAAGAACCAAGTATCATCAGTGGAACATCTAGCGATACTGATCATACTCCCGTTGCAATGGGGCATCAAGGAGGAATGGGTGGGGTCTTGGGAAAATCACTGAAAAATCCCCCTTCGCGTCTCCGGGTGCATCCGGTATGGTAGAAGTGTCTCTGTTCATTCGAGAGTGCATAAGGAGGGGCGTATGTATGACCTGATCATTATAGGCGGTGGTCCGGCTGCAGCCGGAGCAGCCGTCTATGCCGGACGGAAACTGCTCTCGACATTGGTGGTGACCAAGGATTTTCAAGGACAATCGTTTGTATCGCCGGATATCAGGAACTGGATCGGGGAGGTTTCCATATCCGGGATGGATTTGTCCGAAAAGCTGGAGGAGCATGTACGTAATCAGCCCGGGGTGACTGTTAAAAACGATGAGCAAGTCAATCGCATAGAAAAGACCGCCGACGGATATCAAGTAAAATCAGACAAGGACAGCTATACCTCCCGGACTGTGATCGTGGCCTCCGGGGGCAGGCGGAAAAAACTCCAGGTACCCGGCGAAGAGGAGCTGGATGGATTGGGGGTGGCCTATTGCGCCACCTGCGATGCCCCGTTGTTTGAAGACGAGGATGTGGCCGTCATTGGAGCCGGAAATTCCGCCCTGGAGACGGTCATCGACCTTTCCAGCTATGCCCGGAAAATTTATGTGATTACCAGGGGTGAGCGTCTCAAAGGAGACCCCGTCAATCGGCGCAAGGTCGAGGATCTGCCTGAGGACAGGCTGACCCTGATTACGAATGCCACGGTCCAGGCCATCCAGGGCGAGAAGCAGGTCGAAGGTCTGAGATACTACGACAAATCGGCCCGGGAAGAAAAGACCATTGAGGTCACTGGCGTGTTTGTGGCTATCGGTTCGGTTCCCAACTCAGGAATGGTGGGTCAATTGGTGGACATGAATACAAGCGGCGAAATTATAGTGGATCACAAAACCGGTCTGACTTCCGATTCGAATATCGGAGCCGCCGGGGACGTCACGGACGACCCTTTCAAGCAGAACAACATTGCCGTGGCCGGAGGGATCAGGGCGGCGCTCTCCCTGTATTCACGGCTACTTGACATGAAAAAGTACTCACCGTGCAGCGAACCCGAAGACTGTGATGAAAGCGCTTAACAACCCAAAAGGTTCCAGGTTCACGGTTCACGGTTCACGGACAAGAGGTTAAGAGGGTTCACGGTTCACGGTTGGAGAAGGGGAGAAAGAATTCCAAATGCCTTATCTCGGGGCCGGTATCGCTATCGGTATCGATTGGGGAGTTCCATGTTCACGGTTAAGAAAAAGAAAAAAGTCTTTGGGGCAATGCATTTTCTTGTTGTTTATAACAGTGATTCCATGATAATTATGCCTGATCCTAAGCTTGCACTGAATCACACGAAAATTTTTAAAGACCAACATGTTGTTTTGAAAAATACTGCTAAGCGCCTAAAATCAGAGGAGGAGGCTGGATGCAACTACCAGAGATACAAAACGATCAGGACTTCCAGAATGAAATCGCCGGTAGCTCTGGCTATGCGGCCCTGTTGTTGTATTTTTCAACCTGTCCCGAGTGCCAGGCCGCCTTGCGCACTATCGAGGCAGATGAAAACCGCTTTTATTCAAGAGTCAAAATAGCCAAGATGGAGGTTTCAGACAAAAAGACCAGGCCGGACTGGGTGGGAGATTTACGAAGCGTCCCCACCTTCGTCATCTTCCAGGATGGCCGTGAGGTCAAGCGACTCGCGGGCAAGGGTGATAAAACAGCCCTGTCCAGGTTCAAAGACTGGATTGTCGAAGTCCTCAACGCCTGAGGCAATAAAGGCGGCAGAGCCGAAATCCCTTATTCAGGCCGAGAGCTCTGATCCAACTTAGCTTTTTGTGAAATTTCGGCCTGGAGCTTTGGGGTTACTAGTCTTTGTTGTCAAAACCAATATTGGATCAGTATAATAGCCTGGCTAAATATTCTTTTATAAATTAATTAGATGTCAGATTTGCCAGAAGCAAATCTGACACAGAAACTTGTCCCAGGAGTTATTCATGCACAGGCATTTTCTTTTGACTGTCAGCGACGACCGCAGTGCCCTGTTTGGAGTCCGTTTCGTCAATGCATTCTTCAAGAACAAGGACAAGATCAAGTTTACCCTGCTCTACATCGCGCCGCGCACCGGACGTCAGGATACGATGGTACCCGTTGCGAGCGAGTCCGATACATGTGACCTTGTCCTGCAGGAGACCGTGAAGCGCTTGATCGACTGGGATTTTCCAGAGGAAAACCTTCTGTGCAAAGTCAAGAAACGGATGGTCAGCACCTCGAAGGACATCATCGCCGAGGACAACAAAGGGCTCTACGATGCGGTCATCCTTGGCAGGCGGGGGGTCTCCCGGCTGGAAGAGCTCATCAGCGACAGCGTCAGCATCCAGATGCTTGAACAGGAGAGAAGCGCTCCACTCTGGATCTGCCGCCACCCCGACCCCAAGAGGCAAAATGTTCTCATCTGCCTGGACGGATCTCAGGAATCCCTGCACATCACGGATCATGCCGGTTTTGTCCTGGCCGGGGAAGACAGTCACAGCCTGACCCTGTTAAACGTCAGGCAAGACAGTGTTGATCCCGACCCTCTGTTTCAGGAAGCGCGGCAGGTCCTGGCGAATTACGACATCTCAGGAGACAGGATAAAGCAAAAGGTGCTGGACTCGCAAAATCCGGCTAAAGCCATCCTGGCCGAAGCGGATAAGGGACACTACAGTGCCGTTGCCGTCGGGTATAGCGGCCTGGGGAAAAAGGGGCTGTTCAAGCTCGGTTCGGTCAGCTTGAAACTCTTTTATGAGATCCAGGGCAGTGCCCTCTGGATCGGGTGACTTTGAATTTTTTTGTTTTGACTCGGTTTGTGGTAGGGATATAATACAGCCAAAACCAATAACTTTCTCTTACAAGGGCGACAGCATGGCGGACGAGCTTCAGCCGCTTATTGAACGGCTGCAAAAAGAAGGCGTGGACAAGGCCGAAAAGGAAGCGGAGCAGATCGTGGCCAAGGCCAGGGAAAAGGCGTCTTCCATAGTCCGGGAGGCCGAAGAAAAAAGGCGCAAGATGCTGGAGCAGGCCAGGGAAGAGGCCGAGGTATACACCCAGCGAAGCGAGAAGACGCTGGAACAGGCAGCCAGGGACATCCTGATCACGGTGTCTTTCGGCATCGAGAACATCATCTCCGACCTTGTTGCCGAAAGCGTAGACCAGGCCATGGACATTCAGACCCTGAAGGACATGCTGGTGCGGATCGTGGACCAGTGCGCCTCCAAGTCCGGGGAGATTCGGTGGGATGTCATGGTCAGCCCTCAGGACAAGGAAAAACTTATCCACTACTTTGCCGATCTCTACCGGCAGAAAATGGCCGGAGGAATAGTTCTCAAGGCGGACAACGATATCCTCAAGGGGTTCAAGATATCCTTCAAAGAAGGCAACGTCTATCTCGATTTTACCAGTGAGGCCGTTGCCGAGAGCTTAAGCGCACTGCTGCGTCCCCATCTGGCGGAAATCGTGAAGCGTGTCGCCGGTCATGATCTCGGGATCGACCGGGTCAGGAAATGTCTGCAGCAGACCGCAGACGAGCAACAGGTCAAAGGTACGGTCTCGTGATTGTCACCTATCTGGCCGCGACCCTGCCCTCTCTGACCCTGGGCAGGCCAGCGCCAGTCTCCGCCGCCGGTTTTCGCTTCAGCTGTTCAGGTCTGCTCGATGAACCAGAGCTTCGGGACCTTGACCGGATGTTGGATATGAGTCCCGGCTCCTGTGAGACACCATTCGGACAGGCCTGGTCGGACCTGGAGATCCAGATCAGCAATGAATGCGCCCGCAAAAGAAGACCGGGCCTGGAAAAAAAGCTCCGGATGCACGGCGGGTACAGCGTACAGGTCAGGGAACTGGTCAGGGACGCCTTCCAGCGCGAGACCCCTCTGGAGCGGGAATGGGTCCTTGACAAAGGGCGCTTTTCCTTGCTGGAGAACCTGGCCGCACCGGGCTCCCTGGGCCTGGAAAGAATTCTGGCTTTCGCCGGACAACTCAGGCTGGTGCACAGGTGGGCACAGTTCGATGAAGAGCAGGGCCGGGAACGGTTTCAGAAACTGGTTGAAGAAACGGTGAAGGAAGTGAGGAGTGAGGAGTGAGGAGTGAAGAGTGAGGAGTGAGAAGTGAGAAGTGAGAAGTGAGGAGTGAGGAGTGAGGAGTGAGGAGTGAAGAAGCGCGGAGCTCGGAGCTCGGAACGCGGAGTGGGGAGCGGGGAGCGAGGAGCGCAGGACGCATAGAGCATAGAGCATAGAGCGGAAGGCGGAATGGGGAAGCTCGGAATGGGGAAGCTCGGAGCTCGGAATGCGGAAGATGACGGAGGACAGAGGACGGCAAGAGCGGGTGAGAAGAAGGTATGCCGGGGATGCTGGAATGAAAGAGGACCATAAAATTTTTATATATACTGATCCCATGTTTGTTGTTGGAACAAAGGCTGCCTGTTCGTCAATTTTCAGGACCGTAAATCAAAGAGGAAATCGGGATCAGTATGGCTGAAAATTTCGGCCGCATCGTCGGCGTCAATGGAAACCTGCTGACCGTGGAATTTTCCAAACCGGTCTTTCAGAATGAGACCGGTTTTGCCGTCAGCGGGGATCTCCGCCTGAAGTCGGAAGTGGTCCGAATCCGGGGTGACTACGCCGAGCTCCAGGTCTTTGAAGATTCGGCCGGTCTCAAGGTCGGTGATCGGGTCGAATTCACCGATGAACTCCTGGTCGCGGAGCTCGGTCCCGGTTTGCTGGCCCAGGTCTTCGACGGCCTCCAGAATCCTCTGTCCGATGTAGCCGAGGCCCATGGTTTTTTTCTCAAGAGGGGAACATACTTCAGGCCCCTGAGCAGGGACAAAACCTGGTCCTTTACCCCTGAGGCCGCAGAGGGAGACAGGTTAAGGAGCGGTGAGACCCTGGGCACGGTCCCGGAAGGGCTCTTTTCTCACCGGATCATGGCGCCGTTCGATCTAAAGGGCGCCTCAACCGTTTCCTGGATCGCCGAGGCCGGGGAGTACACGGTTGAGGAGCCCATCGCCCGTCTGTCCGGGGAAAAGGAAGAAGAGCGGGAAGTGAGCATGATTCAGCACTGGCCGGTCAAGATTCCCATCAAGGCTTACAGTGAACGGCTCAGGCCGAGCCAGCCCCTGAACACCAAGATCCGCATCATCGACACCTTTTTCTCCATAGCCAAAGGGGGAACCTATTGCATCCCCGGACCGTTCGGGGCCGGCAAAACGGTAATCCAGCAGCTCACCAGCCGCCACGCCGATGTGGATGTGGTGGTGGTTGCGGCCTGCGGCGAGCGGGCCGGAGAGGTGGTGGAGACCATCCGCGAGTTTCCGGAAATCGAGGATCCCAGGACAGGCAAAAGTCTCATGGAGCGGACCATCATTGTCTGCAACACCAGTTCCATGCCGGTTGCCGCCCGGGAGGCTTCAGTCTACACCGGAGTAACCCTGGCTGAGTACTATCGCCAGATGGGGCTCGATGTCCTGCTCCTGGCCGATTCCACCTCCAGATGGGCCCAGGCCTTGCGGGAGGTATCCGGCCGTCTCGAGGAGATTCCGGGTGAAGAGGCGTTCCCGGCCTATCTGGAGTCGGTCATTGCCGCTTTTTACGAACGTTCCGGCCAGGTCCGCCTCAGAGACGGCAACCTGGGGTCGGTGACCATCGGGGGGACCGTCAGTCCGGCCGGGGGCAATTTCGAAGAGCCGGTCACCCAGTCCACGCTAAAGGTGGTCGGAGCCTTCCACGGCCTGTCCAGAGCCCGCTCCGATGCCAGGCGTTATCCGGCCATCGAGCCCATGGAGAGCTGGACCACCTATCCTGGGGTCGTGGACGAGGACCTGGTGGATATGGCCCGGTCCATATTGACCCAAAGCAACGAGATCTCTCAGATGATGAAGGTCATCGGCGAGGAAGGGACCACCCTGGAAGATTATGTGATCTATCTCAAGGGCGAGTTCCTGGACCGCGTCTATCTGCAGCAGGACGCCTTCGATCCGGTGGACGGAGCCACCTCCGCCGAACGGCAGAAATATGTCTTTGACCGCATGGTCTCGCTCTTGAAACAGGAGATGCGTTTTCAGAACAAGGACGAGGCCAGGGCATTTTTCCAGAATCTGACCCAGGCGGCCATCGACTGGAATCGTACTGATATGGACAGCGATCAGTTTCAGGAAAAACAAAAGCAGCTGGAGGATATGGCGGCTGAGGTCCTTGAATATGCGTAAGGTGTATCACCGCATCGATCAGATTTCCGGGAGCGTCATCATCCTCCAGGCGGAAGGGGTGACCTACGGGGAACTGGCCAGAGTGACCTCCACCCGCGGGACCTCCCTGGCCCAGGTCATCAAGCTGGAAGGGGGGCGGGTCTCGCTCCAGGTCTTCGCCGGAAGCCGGGGCGTGTCCACCGACGCCAGAGTGCAGTTCCTGGGCCGGCCCATGCAGACCGCCTATTCCGAATTCCTCCTGGGCAGGATCTTTACCGGGGCCGGAAACCCGAGGGACAACGGGCCGGAGATCCTTGAAACCGCCATTCCCATCGGTGGACCGACCGTCAATCCCATGAAGCGGATCATTCCCAGAAAAATGATCCGGACCGGCGTTCCCATGATCGATGTCTTCAATACCCTGGTGGAATCACAGAAGATTCCCATTTTTTCCGTACCCGGGGAACCCTACAATCAACTCCTCTCCAGAATCGCCCTGCAGGCGGAAGTGGAAGTCATCATCCTGGGCGGTCTGGGCCTCAAGCACGACGATTACCTCTTTTTCAGGGACATCCTGGAAGAAAAAGGGGCCATGTCCCGTTCGATTTTTTATGTGCATACCGCAGAGGATCCCACAGTGGAGTGCCTCCTGGTCCCGGATCTCTGCCTGGCAGTTGCCGAACGTTTTGCCCTGGACGGCAAACGGGTTCTGGTCCTGCTGACGGACATGGCCAATTTTGCCGACGCCCTGAAGGAGATCTCCATCACCATGGAGCAGATCCCGTCCTATCGGGGATATCCAGGCGATCTCTACAGCCAGATGGCCTCCAGGTACGAAAAGGCGGTGGACTTCGATGAAGCCGGATCAATCACCATCCTCTCGGTCACGACCATGCCCGGTGACGATGTGACCCATCCCATCCCGGACAACACCGGGTACATAACCGAGGGTCAGTTATATCTCCGCGACGGGCGGATCGAACCCTTTGGCTCTCTGAGCCGGTTGAAACAGAAGGTCAATGACCAAACCAGAGACGACCATCGGATCATCATGAACACCATGATTCAACTCTACGCCTCCTCCAGGGAAGCCGTGGAAAAACAGGACATGGGCTTTCAGCTGAGCGACTGGGATCAGAAACTCCTGCGCTACGGGGACATGTTCGAAGACAGGATGATGGACCTCAAGGTGAACATCCCCCTGGAACAGGCCCTGGACAGATGCTGGGCCATTCTGGCCGACTGTTTTCGTCAGGAGGAAACCGGCCTTCCCTCGGATCTCATCGAGGCCTACTGGCCGGCTGGGGAAGAAGGGGAAGACAGTGGTCAGGGGTCAGTGGTCAGCCCTGCCTCTGGCAGGCCTGACATATAACTATAAAATATTTATTACAATATACATGCTTACTGTTACAATAAAGCTCAAGTCCACAGCTGCCAGTCTGATCGAGGAAGAAACTTCAATTTGAGACACTGGCACTCTCTTTACGAACCGGGCAACAGGGTTCTCTTGCGCGACCTCGCTGGGAGGTTCTCAGGTTTTCTT
>JAIPER010000039.1 GCA_021737115.1 Desulfohalobiaceae bacterium | reverse complement strand
GAGGTTCCCGGCGTCGTACTCCCAGGCCGGGCAGCAATCCCGGATCTCCCGGGGACAGTCGGTTTGTTCCCAGCAGGGTGGGGGCTCTTTGCTCCGCCCCGGCCTTCTGGCCAGCAGGAAAAAAACCTGACGCTCCACATGGGCAGGTATGTTCCGCCAGCCCTGCTCGTAGCTGTGCACGGCCTTCAGGGATACGCCCAGGAGACGGGCCATAACTTTCTGGGTTTTTCCCAGGACGCTCCTGGCGGTGATGAATTCAGACGGGGTCATGGAAGGGCCTGCTCCAGGTCGAAAATGATGTCGTCGATATGCTCCAGGCCGATGGACAGACGGATCATCTCCGGAGTGATCCCTGCCTCTCTCTGCTCTTCTTCGCTTAACTGGGAATGGGTGGTGCTTCCGGGATGCAGGGCCAGGCTCTTGGCGTCCCCGACATTGGCCAGGTGTGAGAAGAGACGCAGGTTGTCGATAAAATCGGCTCCGGCCGGCCGGCCGCCTTTGATCCCGAAGACCACCATGCCCCCGAAGCCCTTCTGCAGATATCTCGAGGCGATGGGGTGGGCCGGGTCATCTTTCAGGCCGGGGTATCTGACCCAGTCCACCCCGGGATGTCCCTGCAGGTAGGCAGCCGTCTGCAGGGCGTTGGAGCAGTGCCTGTCCATCCTCAGGGGCAGGGTCTCCAGACCCTGCAGAAAGATCCAGGCATTATCTGGGGAGAGGCAGGCCCCCAGGTTGCGCAGGGGAACCAGCCGCAGGCGGAGGATAAAGGCCAGATGGTTCGAGTCCCCTAGATCATGAGCGAAACGCAGGCCGTGATAGCCGGAATCAGGTTCGTTGAAAAGGGAAAACTTCGGGTCGGTCCAGTCGAATCTGCCGGAATCGACGACGACTCCACCGATGGCCGTGCCGTGCCCGCCGATCCATTTGGTCAGGGAGTGGATAACGATATCCGCCCCGTGCTCTATGCTCTGCAGCAGGTAGGGAGTGGTGAAGGTGGCGTCGACGATCAGGGGCAGATGATGGCGATGAGCGATTGCGGCCATTGCCTCCATATCCGTGAACTCGAGGGTTGGATTGCCGATGCTTTCGATGAACAGGGCCCTGGTCTTTCCGGTGATGAGGCCTTCCAGGTCATCCGGCTGCCGGGGATCGGCGAATCTGGTAATGATACCCTGCCGGGGCAAAATCGAGGCGAGCATGGTATGGGTGCCGCCATAGAGCATGTTGGAGGAAACCAGTTCATCCCCTGCCCGGCAGATATTGAGTAAAGTATAGTGAATGGCGGAAGTGCCGGAGGCCAGGGCCAGGGCCCCCCCTCCACCCTCCAGGGCGGTCATCCTCTCCTCCAGGACCTCCTGGGTCGGATTCATGATCCGGGAATAGATGTTTCCCTTTTCCTTCAGGGAAAACAGATTGGCGGCATGTTCCGTGCTCTTGAAATTGTAGGACGAGGTGCGGTGCACAGGAACCCCCCGGGCCCCGGTGGTCGGATCCGGGACCTGGCCCTGGTGCAGGCACAGGGTTTCGAATCGATGTTGTTTGGTCATATTTGCCTCCCTCGGCTCAGGAAGATCGGATCAAAAATGAGTTGACGGCTGGCAATAAAAGTGCCACAGTGTATCATAATTTGTCAAGGGACAGTTCTGATGGACCGCATCATGCCTCGATCAGCTGCTTGAGTTCCTCTTTTTGATTTTCTGTCAAGTCGAGGAACTCCAAACCGCATCGTTTGAGCGGCAGCCCTAAAAAGGAGAGCGAGTCTTTTTTTTCGATGCTGTATTTGAGCCGCGCCGGGACGTCGGACAGTAAAAACGAAGGATCCCCGCTCTGGAAGAGATCCAGACGGTAAGCCTTTTGGGGTCTGGGTTCCTGGTCCGGCTGTGTCGTATCCGGGAGAAAGGTGAAGCCAAGGCCGCCGGCGCTGATATCGGCGAGCGAACCGACCACCTGTTTCCCGGTTTCGTCGGTAGAGAGCCGAACAAAGCAGAGGGCTTGGATTGCCTGCCTTTTATGCCGGCGATGTTCACTGCTTGACTGATTCATGACTGCCTCCTTACGCAAATCACGGCAAGGCGTTATTAATGCTCCCGAAAGGAAATCCTGTAGCCGTCGAAGGCCTTTTCATGTCTGACAAAGGCCTCGACGACACTGCTGTCAAACTGCCTTCCCTGGAGGGAAACAACGATTTCTTTGGCTGTTTCGTGGGACATGGCTTCTTTGTAGCAACGTCTGGAGGTCAGGGCGTCGTAGGTGTCCGCCACTGCGACCAGCCTGGCGGAAACCGGGATTTCCTCTTTTTTGAGACCCCTGGGGTAGCCACCTCCATTCCACCATTCATGGTGATAGTAGGCAATCTCTCGGCCCAGGCTGAGAAAAGGGTCCCCTTCGGTCCGGGACTCGATCTCCTCGATGATTCTACCGCCCAGGACGGTGTGTCTTTTGATGGCTTCGTATTCCTTCTGATCCAATCTCCCCGGCTTGAGCAGGATATTGTCCGAGATCCCGACTTTGCCGATGTCGTGTAAGATCGAGGACTGGTAGAGATCCTCAATGTAATCCGGGGTGATAATGTCCTTGTACTCCTTCCGGCCGGCCAGTTCCTTGGCCATGATTTTCGTGTATTCCCGGATCCTTTCCAGATGAAAGCCCGTGTCCTGATCCCGGTATTCGGCCAGCTTGGCCAGACCGAGTATGGTCAGATTACGGGCGTTTTGAATCTGCAGGTAGGAGCCGATCAATTGCTTTTCCAGGCGCTTCCGTTCGGTTACGTCCCGGATCACCATCTGAAAACCGGTGCGGTCATCATTCAGTTCAATACTCGTAGCATTGCCTTCCACATGATAACGTTCCCCGTTTCGGCCTTGCAGGACAAATTCAAGATTATGGGCCTGGTTGTTTTTGAGAAGGGGATAGAGAATCTGATTCTGAAAACGGTCCTGATCCTCCCGGGGAAGAAACATGGACAGGCTTTGGGAGGGGGATGTCTCTGCCAGGCCCATGGTCTGAAGAAAAATGGAGTTCGCCGTGATGATGTTCCCCCGGCGGTCGATTAGGATGACCATGTCGATGAGGTTGTTGTAGAGCTCCTTGTATCTGAGTTCCGACTTTTCAAGAGCCTCCGCCCTCCTGTCCACTTCCTCTTCGAGGTGGTGGGCGTAAAAAGCGAGCTGTTTTTTTGAGGACTGGAGGTCCTGCTTCAGGTTGAATTCTCTGACTCTGGTCTGGGTTTCTATTTTGCTCAGCACGGTGATGATCACGATGAAAAAAATAAAGAAAAAGATGTTGTTGGCAAAAACACCGGTATGCTCGGGTCTCATTTCATTGAAGATCGCAACCGGGCCGACGTAGATTATGAACATCAACAATCCGGACATCAGGGTCTGGGCGATATTCAGGGGAAGGATGACGGAGAAGGTGGTCATGACCATGAGCAGGCCGACATAGTAATAGGAGTCAAACCCGCCATCCTGGACGATCATCACCGAGATCATGCTGCCGGCCAGGAGGTAGGCGACCAGGGCCAAAAACAGGGGATGAGCCTGTCCGGCCGGACTGTAAAGAAGGATCAGGACCCCGATGAGGGCCAGGGAGCACACGATTCTGTATAAGAGAAAGGACTTGGCCAGTTCGGGCAGACAGAGGAAATCAAGAAGGCTGAACAGGGGGATGAGGATGATCCCTATGAGCAGTCCGACCCTGATGCGCTGCCAGATGAGTTGCCGGGTCTCTTCTGCAAAAAGGGCCGGGTCGTTGACATCGGATCTTGCCTCATCGCTGAGCAAGTTGGTAAATTTTTCGAACATCATTTCCTGGCTTTGACGAACAGGTTCACGCCCTCTTCTTCCGCCAGCACGCGGATATCGCTCCAGGCGCCGCAGGAGGCAAAGAGCCGGTTCAGGTCTTCGCTGCTGCGGTGGACCAGCTTCCAGTGCAGAATCCGTTCCATAAAGGTCTTTTCCCGGTTTTGCGGGCCGAAGTTGCCGATAATCAAGACCCCGCCTTCTTTGAGGTGCTCATGGCACTTGGCGATCAGGGCGCAAAAAAGCCGGTCCTCGAGATAATCCGTGAGGCCGGAGGAATAGATCAGGTCCTTGAAACCGAAATCCTGGCGGACCCGGCCCAGGGACCATTTGACCAGATTATCGCTCATGTAGCTGACGCTGGCCGAATGTTCGAAGGTGTTGACCTGCCGGTTGGAGTACTCAAGGGCCTGGGAGTCTGCGTCCACGCAAAGGGCGTCGACTTTTTCCGTTTGGGGACAATCGGCAATGAAGTCGAAGAGTTCGCGGTTGGAACCACAGGCCAGGTTCATGATTTGAAATCTGTGCTGGTTGGTCTTATGTTCCTCAAATTCCTGTCCAAGCTGCTCACAGAGCAGACGGCGGCGGGCTCGGACCGCCCTGGCGGCAATGGAGTCGAGACAGAATCGATCCACGACCCAGCCAATCTTGCCGTCGCCCTGGGGGATGTTGTTGTAAATCATTTCCATCATCAGAAAGTCGCCGGCGTACCCCTTTGGTTTGTAATAGGCCCGCTCCGCAAAACGGCTTCGCAGAAAATAAGGGTAGATCTCCTTGAAGAGGTAGCCCCAGACCTGATCACGAAACTCGGAACCCCCGAGTTCCTGCTCCAGGGAATCCAGCTGTTGCAGGAAATGGCTCAGGAGGGCTTTGCCGGTGACCTCCATGTCTTCCGGAACATCCGGCTCAGGGCTTTTCTGGAGTTGATGGGACAAATCGAAAAAACCGGCCTTGAATTTCTCCACCAGGACATTGACCTTGTCCCAGGTCGGGGTTTGGAAAAATGCCTTGGACAGCGGTACGGTCTCATGATAGCTCCGACGACCGGTGGACAGGGAAGCGGCAAATGCGGTCATCGGCTCCCGCTCTTCCAGGATGCGACGGAATTTCAGACAGATGGAGCGGGTCAAAAAATCCATGAATCGGCTGTGCAGGGCGGTTTCGTTGGCCTTGATCCCTTCCAGGTCGGTGTGGTCAAAGGTGTGCAGGACAGCAGGTTCTTTGGTGCGAATGTCCCGGATCCTGGAGATTCCGTCAAAGAACCCGATCTCCCCCATGAAGTTGCCGGCTCCGATCAGGGCTACGATGATCTTGGTCCCTTCCACTGTGTAGGAGACTTCGACGCTCCCTTCTTCAATGTAGTAGAGGCTCCTGGCCGCCGCTCCCTCCAGGACGATCTCCTGTCCGGAGGCATACCGATTCGAGCTGCTGAAAGGGCGCAACAGTTCAAAGAGTCCGATGCCCTCCTGGTGCAGGCGGGCCTCCGGGCTGATTTCACTCTCCGAAGTCAGACTGCTCGCAGACTGGTTCTGATCAGGCATACCCTTCTCCCCGTCCGTATCATCATCGTTAATGGTTCACGACACCCAAGAAATGATGATGGAGTTTTACACGAGCTATCCTTTCTCTGTCATTCTGAGCGAGTCCGCCAGCCCAATTCAATCCCTGAAGCGGAGCGTATTGAATCGGGGCGAGCGAAGAATCACTTCTCTTCAGCAGGCTTGCTCTTTTGAAAACATACCAGATGGGTTCGCTCAAATAGGTGCTTGCAAAGCTGGAGAGAACAATGAGAATAATGAGTACAGATATAGAAAAGATTATGTTTAATATCTCACAATAATGCAGGATTGTCAATAGACCGGATAGGTGATTTTTAGGGAATAAGAGGCCGCTTCGTCTTCAATGTCTTCTCCAATCCAAAGCGGGCTTCGCCCGCTACCCAGAAGGTTGCAGGTTCACCGTTCACGGTTAAGAAAAAGCCTTTGGGGCAATACATTCTCTTGTTTTATGACAATAGGTTTTTCGGGCAGGAGGGAGGTCTTTTCTTGCAAAGCCGAACCAATGCCTATTTTTAATGAAATGGGGTTCCATTTATGCATACCAGAAACGGTGGTTTTTTTCATTAATCTTAAAAAAATTAAATGCTTAGGTATACTCTGATTTGGCATAAAACATGCATCTAAGCAGAAAGGACATTGGTTTCAGGCGTGAAGAGAGGGTAAACAGGATGAAAAAAGGGGTGTAATGAAAAGATCCATCTGGGCTTTATTTGTTTTTCCCCTCTTGGGTTTGGCGCTTGCCTGTGCTCCTGCCAAACAGCCGCTCTGCCGTCATAACGCGATCCGGGATGCTTTAAACTGGCAGGAGGTTACCAGAACCAGGATCGCTTACGGAAATTTGTATGGCAATCCCCATGTCCAGGCTCAGGCCTATATGTGCTCGCAGGGCAGATGCAGATGGCTGTTTGTGGATAGCCCCTGGCTTGTGGAGAGCATTCAGGGATTCCGAATACAAAAGTATTATGGGCTGAAAAATTATATTAACATGGTCTTTCAGGGAGAAACAAGCGCGGGACCGGTTGTGGAACCACAAAAACAGAAAGTCAAAACATTCCAACAGTAACACGATCCAGAATCAGGATGAAAAAAGGGGCTATCCGGTGTACCGGATAGCCCCTTGATTTTTCTGGCCCGCCCTGGAGGATTCGAACCTCCGGCCTACGGATTCGAAGTCCGGCGCTCTATCCAGCTGAGCTAAGGGCGGGTTTTGGGAATTTTGGATTTCGGATTTGCGATTGGGATTTATCAGATATACTCTCGCCTCGATTGCCTCATGATGGTTGAAACGCTCATTGCATCGTACTATCGATCAAAAAGAATGTACAGCTCAGCATCGGTTTCCGTCAAGTGTTTTCTGCCTGCTTCAGGGCTTTGATCCGGTTCAGGACCGGGGGATGGGAGTGGTTTAAAAAGACATAAAAAGGGTGCGGGGTCAGGTTGGACAGGTTGTCCGCGGAGAGACGTTTCAGGGCTTGGATCAGGTATTCCGGTGTCTTGGTGGTTTCTGCGGCAAAGGCATCGGCCTGGTATTCGAACTTCCTGGAGAGGTAGTTGAGGTACAGGGATAAAATCAGGGCTATCGGGGTATACAAAAGGGCGAAGAAGACCAGGCCGGCGTACACCGAGGGCTGGTTGAGACCGAAGGCCGCAAACAGGGGGGGATGAGAGATGAACAGGGAGACCAGGAAGAGCAGAATCCCGGTCTTGACAATGGCCAGGATCATGTTTTTCAGAATGTGCTTTTTCTTATAATGACCAATCTCGTGGGCCAGGACGGCCACCAGTTCATCAGGTTCATGTTTTTCGACAAGGGTATCGAACAGGGCGATCCGTTTCTTTCGTCCCAGCCCGGTGAAGAAGGCGTTGGATTTCGAGGATCGCTTTGAACCGTCCATGACAAAAATTCCGCTCAGGTCAAAGCCGTTTCTCCGGGCGTAGGCTTCAATCTTCCTTTTCAGGTCCCCTTCCTCCAAAGGGGTGAAGGTGTTGAACAGGGGCAGGATCAGGGTCGGAGCCAGGCAGTGGACAAGGAGCATGACCAGGACGATCAGGGACCAGGCGAAGAGCCATCCCCAGTCCGGGTAGCGGCCGAGAAACAGGAGTATACCGGCCAGCAGGGGGCCTCCGATGGCCAGGGTCAGGAGGTAGCCCTTGAGTTTGTCTGTGAGGAAAAGCTTGGGGGTCATGCGGTTGAAGCCAAATTTTTCCTCCAGAACAAAGGTGTTGTAGATCTCAAAGGGCAGAGAAAACAGATCCAGGGCAAACCCCAGACAGGCAAAGAAGATCAGTCCGCTCCAGACCGGCGGGAAGGAAAACGACCGGACCAGGCCATCGAGCCAGGCAAAGCCCCCGCCCAGGATGAAAGCGAGCAGAATCGCCAGATTGACGCTGGAGTGGAAGAGATGTACTTTGGATTGCTTCCTGGTATATTCCTGGGAGCGACGGTATTTTTCTCTGTCCACGACATCGATGAATTCCCGGGGCACCGCCGGATCCAGGTGGAGGATATTCAGGTAGATAGACGCGTTTTCCAGGAGGTAGGCTCCGATTATGGAAACGAGGATGATCAGCAGGTAGATGTTCATAAGCGTGAACCGGGAAATCTTATCTTATACTTAGTGCGCTTAACGAACCAGAGCACTTAGGGTCGTTATGAATTGAGGTTTTCATAATTTCAGGGCTCTTTCCCGTACTCCAAAGTTTGGATATTTTTTTGGGCAAATATCAGGTTATGATATTATGTCCAATTTTGAAGTCAAGTCAATCATTTTAAGCAGTTAACTCTCATAATCGGCATGGGTGCACGAAGTCTGAAGTTATGTCCTTTTGCACGCTTTATTTCCAAGGGGGCTTAAACTATTTTTTAGCGAATGACAAGCCGGATGGTCGGATCAGGTACCATCTGGAGCGGAGGACCTCGGTCAAGGACCTGATCGAGTCCCTGGGGCCTCCGCATACCGAAATCGGTGAAATCCGTGCCAACAACCACAAGGTCGGCTTTGACTTCATCGTTTCCAGAGGGGACGTCCTGGTGATCAAGCCGCTCGTCCCTCCCGTCGACCCCCGCCGGAGCACGCTGCTGAGACCTGAGCCGGTGCCATGCTTTCAATTCGTTGTGGACGTCAATGTCGGGAAAATAGCCATGCTGCTGCGCAGCCTGGGCTTTGACACGGCCTATCACTGGACCTGGCGCGATCATCGGATCGCAGCCCTGGCCCATGCGGAGAAGCGCATCGTCCTGACCAAGGATATCGGGCTGCTCAAAAGGAAAACCGTTACCTGGGGTCTTTTTGT
Organism: Desulfohalobiaceae bacterium; assembly: GCA_021737115.1. Classification (GTDB taxonomy): domain Bacteria; phylum Desulfobacterota; class Desulfovibrionia; order Desulfovibrionales; family Desulfothermaceae; genus JAABTT01. The sequence continues at coordinate 6,374 of JAIPER010000039.1, read as the reverse complement.
GCGGGCCGAAGAACCGGATGCTCAGCTTGGAGAAGTCCTTCATTTTTTTGGACTTCACCCTCCATTTGACTTGTTCAGCAGGTGCTTGCGCTGCAACAGCCTGCTGCGCAAAGTGGACAAGCAGGCTATAATTCACCGTCTTGAACCAAAGACCAGGAAATACTTTCAGGAGTTTTCCATCTGCCCTGACTGTCGGCGTATCTACTGGGCCGGCTCACACCAGGAAAAACTGCTTCGCCGGATCGAAGACGCAGTGGGTGAGGAGCCAGGAAGGTGGACAGATCGATGGAAAACACAGGCCCTGGGAAATTGCAACAGACCGGAGGGAGACAATGGGCAGTGATGCGATGCGCGAGGTGAACAGGCCCCGGGAGATACCCCTGGAAATATCCGGCTTTGAGAAGCCCCTTTTTTCCCTGCTGGATGAGACGGCCAGGCTTTATCCGGATCAGGCCTACACACTGTTTCAAGGACAAAAACAGACTTTTCTTCAGGTCAAACAGACAGCGGAACGGATCGCCGCCTTTTTGAGATCCCAAGGGGTGCACAAAGGAGACCGGGTGGCGGTTTTTTTGCCCAATCTGCCTCATTATCCGAGTATTTTTTTCGGGATCATCAAAACCGGCGCAATCTGCGTCACCTGCAACCCCATGTACACCGCGTCTGAACTCGGCTATCAGCTCAAAGACTGCGGGGCCAGGGCGGTCTTCTGCATGGATCACCCCAGATTCTATCCGGTGACGGTGGAGGCGATCCAGGATACCGAAGTCCGGACCGTAGTCATCTGCAACATCAGGTCCTCTTTACCGAAAGCCAAGGGTTTCCTGGGGAGCCTTTTCGGTAAGATCCCCCGGGCCAGGAATCATGAACCGGGACATTTCTTTTTTGACCAGGTCACCGACAGGACATCCCCGGACACCAGCCCGGCGGACATCGATCCGGGGACCGATCCGGCCCTGATCATCTATACCGGGGGGACCACCGGGGTTCCCAAAGGGGCGGCCCTGACCCACAGCAACCTGGTCTTTCAGGTCCAGGCCATAGACGAATGGGCCCGCTTGCCCCATGAATCCGGAAGCGAACCGGAGAAGCTCCGTCCCGGAGGATACCACTGCTATCTCGGTGTCCTGCCCTGGTACCATATTTTCGGGCTGAGCGCCTGCATGCTGGCCGCCTGTGCGTCCGGCAGCAGGCTGGTCTGCATCCCCGATCCCAGGGCCGGGAAGCCCCCGTTCAGCGATGTCTTGAAGGCGGTGGAGCACTCCAGGCCGACTCTGCTGGTGGCCGTGCCCACGATTTTTTCGGCCTTTGTCAATCATCCCCGCCTGGAGCGCTACGACTTGAGCTCCATCATGCTCTGTGTTTCCGGCGGCGCCCCCCTGCCCCGGGAACTCTGCCAACGATTCGAGGACAAGACCGGATCGCTCATTATCGAAGGATACGGCCTGAGCGAGACTTCTCCGGTCATCACCGTTAATCCCACCAACAGGAAACAGCGGCGTCTCGGTTCGGTAGGCTATGCCCTGCCGAACACGGTGATCAAGATCGTGGACCAGAAGACCGGGCAGAAGGAACTGGCCCAGGGTGAAGACGGAGAGATTGCGGTTCACGGACCCCAGGTCATGCCCGGATACTGGCAAAAACCGGAAGCGGACGCCGAGTCTTTCCGGGAAATCGAAGGACGACGTTTTTTCCTGACCGGGGATATCGGACATAAGGACCCGGAGGGCTATCTGGTCATCACCGACCGCAAAAAAGACGTTATCCTGGTCGGGGGCTTCAACTGTTATCCCCGAGAGGTGGAAGAGGTGCTCTACCAGCACCCCAAGGTTGCTCTGGCCGCGGTGGTCGGGGTGCCCAGCGAAAAGAGCGGCGAGGAGGTCAAGGCCTTTGTCCAGCCGGTCGAGGGCGAAGAGTGTACGGAGCAGGAACTGCTTGAATTTTGCAGAGAGAGACTGGCCGGGTACAAGAGACCGCGCAGTATTGAATTTCGTGATGAATTACCGGTCTCGGCCGTGGGCAAGGTCTTGAGAAGGGTGCTCAGGGACGAGGAAGACAACGCTGCTGAATGATGGATAAGAAGCGTGGGAACATGGGGATCGTTCAAGACCGGTTGACGGGACTAGCGCGGCCGGGGGCAAATCCGGAAGCGGTTTTGCACTTTTCGCAATCAAGCTTTAGGCCGCTCTCGCGGCTTGTCTGTACCGTTTTGCTTGTTTTTCTGTTTCTCGGCGGCAGGTGGGCTTTTGCCTCGGACCTGGTCTACGAACTGAGATTTGAGAAGAGAAAGGCTCTGACCAAAAAGGAGGATGTCTTTACATACACAATCGAAAAAGGGGATTATGTCTACGCCATCCTGCGAGATTTTAATGTTCCGGAGAACAGGCTTGAAGAGATGGAAGCCGTTGTCAGGACCCTCAATCCCCAACTCGAGGATCTCGATCGCGTAAAGCCGGGAGATCCTTTGCACTTACCAGGGACTTTGCAGGGCTTAAAAACAAAGAACGGAAAACAGGGCCTTCGCCAACCGGGCCGGGGGGATGCAGGCTCTGTCCAGAGCATGGATTACCGGATCAAACCCGGGGATACAGTCCTTCAGATCCTGCGGGAAGAGACCGGTTTGTCGAAAAAGGTCGAACTGGAGCAATATCTTCGTATTTTTCGTCGCTTGAATCCCGGGCTGAAGGATATCGACCGCATCGTAACCGGGCAAAAACTGCGTGTGCCGCTGCCCTCTGCACTGGCCGGCGCCCGCGGACAAAAGGGAGCGGCACAGGTCCGGGAGACCGGCCTGCAGAACAGAGCCTCCGAGGAAAAACCCTCAGAAAGAGGACGCTCCGGCCTGGATCAGGTGCCTCCGGTCCTGGAGGCTGGCGAAATCCCTGAAAAGGACCTGGTCCAGTCCATCCTGGAACAGACAGGACTGGATTTCGTCTCGGGCAGCGAAATCCTCCTGCCGGGAAGCAGTCAGAGCTGGATCAGGATCAATCTGGAACATATGGGTCTGGCCAGGACCAAATGGGGGGATTCGATACTTTTTGTGCCGGGAGCCCTGCAAGACAACAGGGATGAACTGGAGTTTTCCGGGGCCGGCTTGAAAACCTGCCTCATCCCCGAGTCCTGGGAGCGGAACGAGGTCTTTCGCCATCTGGAGGAGATCACCAGACCGCGGCTCATCTTCTGGCCGCCGGACAAACGGCTCATTTTGAATTTTCAGGGGGGAAGCCTGGAGTTGGAGTCGAACTGTTTGCTGGCCAACCGTCTGCAGGGAGAGGTCAGGTTTTATCTGTTCGATTCTTCCAGGAAAAAAAAGGCGGGCCCTCCGGGCCTGTTGATCGGATTTCTGCAAAGTATGGGGGTCAACTATCTGATCCCCGTAATCGGTGCTCACGGCATCCAGGGCTGGCAGGCCCCTCTCTCTCCCAACCGGGACAACCTGTTTGTCCCCACTCTGTCCCGGTCCGATTTTTTGCCGGAGTTGAAGGCCATTCTCCCTCAAGACGAGTTGCCGCTTATGGATGTCCGCGGGGGCTTTGCTTCGGTCTTTCCGGTCCTCAAGGTCCAGGGGCGGGCCAGAGAGGAGTCTTTGCAGATCAAGCTGTATCAGACGGATGAAATCAGCGTCTCCCTGCGTCTGTCTGTCTTCCGGATTTCTTTTCCCTCAGGGGAGTTCTACTTGTTATCCAAAGGCCAGGACGATCCGTATCTTGTCTCCATGTTGAACATGATGGGCTACAACGCTTACCTGCTCCAGGGAAACTAGGGGGTTAGAATCCTGATTGCCGGCTTGCCCTTGAGATTTCAGATCTCTTTGCCAACATCTAAAATTTGGTGAAAATTTTGGACATCTTCATCTTTACGCACCCATTTTTGAGGTTTCAGGTTTCAGTTTGCGGATTTTGCCTTTCCTCATATGAAACTTGATTTTTCTTTGTCCGTCACCCCGGCGTAGGCCGGGGTCAAGTTCTTACATTTTCAGACTGGATTCCGGCCTCCGCCGGAATGACGGAGGAGGTGACTCAAAGTTTCTTTATTGATCAAACTGGGCGTCTGCGGCCAGAGGCAGGGCTGACACCTGTAAACTTTGAAATGACCAATTTTGAAGTCAAATCAATCATTTTAAGCAGTTAACTCTCATAATTGGTACAGGTGTACGAAGTCTGGATTTATATACTGATCCAATGTTGGTTTTACCAGCGAGAACTGATTATTTCAGCATCAAAGAGGTTGATTTGGGTAAAAGCATAGTTGGATCAGTATAAAAATAGCCTATCATATTCAGTTTGCGCCTCTGGGCTTAAAACCCGGAGGCGCAAACTGAATTTCAGGGCTTCTTGCCGAAGAGTTTCTGGGGCAGGTCGAGTATGTTCCTGATTAAAATCAGATCCCGATCGGCGTCTTCTTCCCGGGATCCTGGACCGGCCGGGCAGATAATGGGCCGGTATTTGAGCATGCGGGCCTGCCTGAGCCGCTCTTCATGGCCGACCACCGGTCTGACCTGGCCGTTTAGGTCCACCTCCCCCCAGAAGACCCCTTTCTCCGGGAGGCAGCGATCAAAGTACGAGGAGAGGATCGCGGCGGTCAAGCCAAGGTCGAGGCTGGGTTCTTCTATCTTGAGCCCCCCGCCGATCTTGGCGTAGATATCCATCTGGCCGAGCTTGAGGGAAAGTTTTTTTTCAGCAATGGCCAAAAGAAGGTTCAAGCGGTTGGTGTCCAACCCGAGAGCCGTCCGCCTGGGCATGGTCAGAAAGCTGCGGCTCACCAGGGACTGAACCTCAATGACGAAAGACTTGTGGCCCTCCCGGGCCATGATCAGGGCGGTTCCGGAAAGGGACGGGTCTCTGGCTTCCAGAAAAAAGGTGGAGGGGTCGTTAACGATCTGAAGGCCGCTGTCCATCATCTTCAAGACCAGGATGTTGCTGGTCGGCCCGAAACGGTTCTTGACCACCCGGATGATCCTGAAAAGATGCTGTTTGTCGCCTTCCAGGTAGAGAACCGTATCCACCATGTGTTCCAGGAGTTTGGGACCGGCGATCTGACCCTCTTTGGTGACGTGGCCCACCAGAAAGAGCACGATCCCGGCCCTCTTGACCGCTTCCACAAGCAGAGAGGACACGGCCCGGACCTGGGAGACGCTGCCCGGAATCCCTTCGGCCGAACCGGCGTGCATGGTCTGCACGGAGTCGACCACCACCACAGCTGGAGAAGATTTTTCCAAAACAGCCAGGATGTCGTCGCAGGAGGTGGTGTTCAAAAACAGAGGACCGCGTTCGAGAAGCCCCAGACGTTCACTCCTCTGCCTGATCTGGCCCAGGGACTCTTCACCGGAGACATACAATCCCTTGTGACCCATTTGATTCAATCTGGAGGCAAGCTGCAGCAAAAAGGTGGATTTTCCCATCCCCGGTTCCCCGCTGAGCAGCAAAACCGAGCCGGGGGGGATGCCCTGTCCGAGCAAGGAGTCAACGGCTTCTGAACCGGTGCTCACTTTGCGGTCCTGCTCAATTGCCAAATCTTCCAGATAAGTTGGGAGGTTGGCAGCCCCTGGAGAAGGCCTTCCTCGCCCTTCGCTGCTTCCGGAGACCTCTTTGACCGTGCCCCATTCTTTGCATTTCAGACACTGTCCCTGCCACTGTTTCAGCTCGGCAAAGCAGGCAGTGCATCTGTAGACGGGCTTGGACATTTTCTGATCCTGGGGGTCAATCCTGAGTGACCGGATTGGCCTGGATGACCTTCAGGCTGAATTCAGCCATCTCCGGAGGAGGATTGTAAAATACCGTCATGAAGGAGACTTCCTGGCCGGGCTGGAGGTTGCTGTTGTTGGTCAGCACCCCGACTCTTGACTTAAGGGCTGTCTCCATCTCCTGGCGGTCGAGCACCTGGAGTTGGAACAAAGAGAGGGTATTGCCGCAATAAAAGGTTTTGCTTTTCAGTCCCCGGCCGGCACCGTCAAAGATTTCCGCCTGGATCTTGACCATTTCGACAGGGGTTTGTGACTGGTTGACCGTGTTTCCTTCGATGATCAATAACTGGCCGATATTGTCGTTGTTGACCATGTATTGCCTGACATCGGTGAAGGTTATCCGGCTGAGATCAGGGAGGGGGTCCTCGGTTTTCCGGGAGAGGTCTGTTGGTGAAGAGGATTCGCCCAGAAAGGGCAGGACAGCCTTTAGCTGCGGGTAATACAGGTAAGCAGCCGCCAAGAGGACCACCAGGAGCAGGAGCAAGAGCAGGAAAATCGGTTTCCGTTTACTGGCGGTTTCCGGAACGGGGAGCCGGGGAGATTCCGGTCCAGAGGGTTTGGCGTCTGCCCCGGGATCGGCCGCAATTTGAGAATCGCCTTCAGTCGAAGGGGGATAGAGAAAGACAAACTT